>DATKTT010000069.1:0-2058 GCA_035530955.1 Williamwhitmania sp.
AAATCATTCTTCTTTTCTTCGACAAAGAAGGTAATATACATAGGTAATGTAAGGGGGTTGGCCAGGACCAGCCAAAACCATATTGCTGTTTTTGACACACCAACCATCTTTTTCAAGAGTTGAAATTGTTTTTAATGCTTCTGTTAAGTTAAAAGAACCATAACTAAGTTCTTTTTTTTCATAGACCAGTGAATCTTTCGATATAAAAATGTAAGTTTTTGAAGGAAGAATCTCAGTGACAACAGTCATGTATTCAATTTTTTGAGATGCTGTAAGAGAATCTACCACCTGTTGGGCAACGAGTAATTGACTATTAACTGTGCAAAGAAAAGTGATTAATATTAGATTTTTCATGTTCCTATTATTAGTTTAGTAAAACTTTAGATGTCTTATCTTTTTTGTTAGTCCTGATGTGAAATAGATATAAGCCTTTTACGTGGTTATTTAGATCAACAGTGAAGTCAGAGGCTGAAACATTTTTATTGTGATAAACTATTCTCCCAAGCATATCGGTAACGATTATTTCATTTATTATTTCATTTTCACTCTGAAGGTATACGCTACCAGATGTGGGATTTGGATAATAAGGACTAGCGATTGCAGCCATCTAATTCAACACACATCAGCATAAATATAAGAATTGATCCTCATTTGTTTTTTGAACGTTGGCAATGCTGTCGGCCACGGCAGTGGCCATGGTAACCTTGGTGGTATGGCAGCCGAGCATGGCGCCGGAGAGCAGGATTGCCGCAGCAATGGCCATCATTAATTTTTGCATGGCTGGGTGGTTGATGGTTAAATTCTGTAGGGAAGATACAAAACTTTATCTAATGTTAATCTGGATGTGTTGAACAATACTTGAGGGAGGCCATTGGTCAGTATTCTATATCTTTTGTGAAGTGCTTTGGTTATGCTATGTTGCCGAATATTTTGTGTTTCGAGATTTTGAGTTCTAGGAGAGCTTAAAAAAAGTAGCTATCTTCGTTTAAGAGTTAACTGCTGGTGTATTTTTTAATAGGAATAAATGAAGAAGCTTCTCATATCACTATTTATTGTAGTTGCCATTTTAACGTTCGTTCTTTATAGCACCTTGTTCCATGCTGAGCACCGGCAACCTCATGGTGGTGTGCTGGTTTCCGAAACCTTTGAGAAGTTTCCAGTGGGGAAACTTTCATTTTCAGCGCTGGCTTCCGATATTGGAAATACAGAGCTAGCCTGCGGTAAGTTGGACTGGCTGAAGTTTGAGTTGGGTATTACGCCTTACCCTATCTTTATAAAATGCGATACAGGAAATAAATACCTGAGTGTGCTATTACAACAGGGGAACACTATGCCGGTAACTGGCTCTCAATGGGATGTGCTGCTCGACTCCTCCTATCGAGAGTTAACCCTATCATATCGGGTTAAGTTCGACAGCTCGTTCGTATTTAAACCCGGGAAGTTGCCCGGAATAAGAGGCGGAGTTCAGGTTGCAGGCGTAAGACCTAATGGTAAAGACGGATTAGCCGCTCGCCTGATGTATTGGAAGGGAGGACGGCTGAGCCTTTACTTATACCATCCAGAGCAACCACGTGGCTTTGGCGATATTCTCTTTACCAACGGGAATGACAGTTCCACCTTCTGCTTTTCCGTAAATCGATGGTATAAGGTCTCGCTCCACGTAAAGCTAAACAATGTTGGAGCACACAACGGATTGGTGTATGCAACGGTTGATGGTGTTGAGGTGCTGCGAAAGGAGAACCTCCGCTTTCACGATATTCCCACGTTGGGGCTGGACAAGCTCAGCTTTTCCGTTTTTGCCAACGAGATTGCCCCGTCGAAGGACGAGTATATCTGTTTTGATGATTTGGTGCTTACTACCAACTAGGTAATCGGTTGCTTGAAATCGTATTTTTCCAACCTCTTTATCACCTTTGCCGGATTACCTGCCAGCACCTGATCGCCCTCTGGGAACGACTTGGTAACTACTGCTCCGGCAGCCACCACCGTGTGTTCGCCTAACGTTACTCCGGGAAGAATAATGCAGTGGGTGGTGAGCAGCGAATCTTTCCCAATAAC
>DATKTT010000070.1:0-5534 GCA_035530955.1 Williamwhitmania sp.
ATGTTCAACAAAGAGCGAAGTAAAGAAGACTGACGAAAGCAGTTGTGCTCACCTAGCCTACAATCCTTTACCTAACCTAATCCGCTAATTTGCTAACAACCTCTCCTCTAAAACCACTGCCTAATGCGATCTTTCCAGGTGAGTTTGGGCTCATCCTCATCGGAGTAGTAACCGCTCTTGTCGCGGTAGCCATATCCATAGCCGTAGGAATAGCTATAGCTGTAACCGTAGCTGTAGCGGTAGTTATAGCCATAACCATAGCTGCGTTTAGGCTGGAAGTCGTTTACCACTAACGCCAAGTTCTTAAACTCCCGATGGGTGTAGATATCGTCCACCAGCTTAATCACCTCCTTCGATGAGTAGGCATAGCGAACCACAAAGAGGTTGGCATCGGCAAAGCGAGCAATCAAAAAGGCATCGGTTACGATGGCAACTGGAGGAGTATCCACAACTATGTAGTCGAAATTTGATCGTGCCCAAGCAATCAACTTGGTCATGCGCTCGGAACCTAGCAACTCGGCTGGGTTGGGCGGTATGGGTCCACTGGGGGCAAAAAAGAGGTTGGGAACGGAGGTAGCCGAAACAATCTCCTCCTCTGTATTTCGACCAATAAGAAAAGTACTTACACCAATGGTGCTCTCCATATCCAGCAGCTTTTGTAGCTTGGGTTTACGAAGGTCGAGCCCCAACAGCAGCACCTTTTTTCCCGTCATGGCAACAATGGCGGCCAGATTGATGGCCATAAAAGTTTTTCCCTCCCCGCTAAGCGACGAGGTAACGGCAATAACCTTCTGGTCCGGTTCCCTAAGCAGGTATTGTAGATTGGTCCGCAGCCCACGGAACGATTCAGCTAAGGTGGACTTGGACTTATCGATCACCGGTAGGTTGCTAGGGTAGCGGTTATGGCCCATGGTTCCTATCACTGGAGCCTTGGTATGCCGGGCAATCTCCTTCAAATCCAGCAGCTTGTCGTTAAGAAAATCTATCAGTAGCAGAATGGCCAATGGAAGTACTCCACCCGCAAACAGGGCAATGAGGTAGTTCATTGACTTCTTGGGCTTGATGATGGTGGCATTTTGAGGTAATGCCGCATCGAGCACCTTATTGTCGGGAATGTTAGATGCCTTAGCAATGGCCGCTTCTGCCCGCTTCTCCTGCAGGTAGGTGTACATCTTATCAATTAGGTCGAAGTCGCGCTCAAAGCCAATCAGTAGCCGCTCATTGCCGGGAAGTTTGAGCACCTCGGCTTCCACTTGGGCCATACGGCCTTCAATATCTTGCCTAGCAACCATGTTGGTAGCGATCAAACTGTTGACCTTTTCAGCTAGGCTGCTGCGTAAATTCTCGAGTCGAATATTGAGCTGCTCCAATCCAGGATTTCCCTGCTTTACCGAAGCCTTCAGTTCAGCCCGCTCAATGTAGGTTTTGTTAATCTCATCGAGTAGCATGCCCAGTTGGGGATCGTCAACCCCCATGGCCGAAGGAGCCACAAGATTATTTAGTTCTGAGCGGTCGGCAAGATATTTCTTGAGGTAGGCATAGTAGCGCCCCTTCAATTCAAACATGCCCTTCTCGTTATGCAATGCCTTAATACGATCTAAAAGGGCACCCCCCTCCTGCTTTAGGTCGATAACCTTATTGTTGGTTCTGAAATCCTGTAGTCGCTGCTCTGCCCTACGAAGGGTATCGGTCATATCGGCGAGCTGTACGTCGATAAATTTCACCGTATTTTCAGCAATCTGGTTCTTCTCCTCCAGCCCACGGTTGATGTAAACATCCATGAGTTTATTGAGGTAGTCGGCCTCCTGCTCTGCTACGTAGCCAGTGCTAACCAAGGTAAGAATGGAGCCCTTCTTGTCGTTGAGGGTAACGGTAACCTTGGCCTGATAGGCAATTGCCATAGCATTCAGGTCGTTAATGGTGAAGTAGTAGCGCCTACCTACCAAGTCCTCCGTGTAGTCGTTGGTATTACGCAGCACCACCTTAAAACTGAAGGCGTCGCTAGTAAATTGCTGCCCAAATTGCATGGTCTGCGAAATACCCATCCCATCATCTATCTCCAGCTGATACTTATCTTTCGAAAGTATATTGATGTAAACTGGGTAGTTGACCATATTAGTCTTAGACGTATCCAGAATAACCTTAAAAGGTGAACTCTTGTACAGTTTTTGCTCCTTAATGCTTCGTCTCCCCACAGCAACGTAGGTTACGTTGAAATCGGGCAGCTGCGAAACGGTTTGGTAGGCAAGGGTATAGGCTTGGAGTATCCCAATCTCGTTCTGCACGCTCTTGGTGTTGCGCACGAGCTTAAGTCCTTGAATTAGATTTTCGGCACCAGTAAGCCCTTTCGAGTTATCGTCGTCCTTCACAATAACGCTGGAGGTTACGCTATACACCTGCTCCGAATAGCGATTTATGAGATATGCAATAAATAGAAAGGCAAATATGGAGATGGCAAACCAATACCAATTGCCCAGCACTCTATATATCAGATGCTTAATATCGAGCTGCTCCTCCTCAGGCGCGTTACCATACATTGAAGCTGGCCTATCGTTACTTGGTATGCTTTCCATCAATCACCCGGCTTAATTAATCGTTCACTTTAATACCGCTTGCCACTCTTATTTTATTTCCTCCCGAAAAACCTTTATCTCCACTTCGCTGCTACTTTTCACCTGTTTTTCTTCAGGCTTCCAACAACTCTCACTCACCCGTCACACTCTTGTCACCTGCCCTACAACGCTCTCGACATGTAGCTCAGCAGCAATATCAGTGTGCTAACAGTAGAAAGAGCAAAGGAGTAGGTTCCCGCATTCAGCTGCCACATTTTCCCTTTACGAGGATCCACCACCACCACATCGTTGGGCAGCAGGTAGTAGGCTTCGTTGGACATAATATTTTTGTCGTTCAAGTCTAGCCTGAACGTCTTATTCCCATCAGGCCCTGGCCTTACCACCATCACGTTATCGCGCTTGCCATAATCGGTAAAGTCACCGGCAAGTGCTAAAGCCTCGAAAATGGTGAGCTTGTCATTGAAGTTGGTATAAACGCCGGGGCGCCGCACCTCGCCCAAAACGGTAACCTTATAGCTGAGCAGTCTAACAATCACCAGCCCATCCTTTAAGAACTCATCGGCACGAGCTTGTATAATGTTGGTGGCCTGGGCCACTGTGAAGCCGGCAACTTGAATGACTCCCAAAACCGGTAGCCTTACACTTCCGCTATCTGAAACCGTGTAGCCATATAGGTAGTAGCTGGCATCGTTGGAGTACATATTGGTTGTAGACCCAACCCCATTACCCTTGTTGTTGAACAGCATGCTGATCTGTGGATCTTGGGTAATCACCTGCACGTATAGCACATCGTTGGGGTGAATTTTGTAAAGGTCGGGCTGCTTTACAGAGGGAATCACCTCCACTCCCGCATTTTTCATGTAAAGCAACTGGTTACGCTTATTGCACGAAGAGAGCAAAGCCACGAATGTCAGTAGAATAATGATAGGACGTAATTGTCTCACTGTAAAATATTTATAAGACTATACAAACGACCAATTGGCCAAAATAGTTCACAAACTGTGTAAAAGTAATTAAAATATGGGAAAATGAGAGAATTTGGAAATGAGACAATGGAACTATATACCAATGGGCCAATGTCATTCGTCACAATTCACTATTCACAATTTACAACTTCACCTTCTCAATAAACTCCAATGGTACAGAGACCATAAGGCTAAAGGGGATATTCTCGATGCGCACGAGCACTTTTTGCCCACCACGATGCTCCACCAGCTCTCCCTCCATGCCCATGAGCTGGCCTATCACCACCTTAACCTTCTGCCCAACCTCTATGGCTTCCTGAACGGCCTCCACCTCAAAACCCTCTCCAAGAATGCGCTTTAAATATTCAATGTCCTTGTCGGCAACGGGAGCAGGAAGTCGCTCGAAGTTGATAAAAAAAACCGCACCGGGATCCTGCAATACCTCAAACCGCTGTGATAGCACTATTCTAACAAATACATATGAATTGATGAGTGGCACCTCCACCAGCTTCTTACGATCGCTCCACTTCCGCATCGTCTTTTGTAGCGGCAGGTAACATTCATAACCTCTGTCGGACAGCCGTGCAGCTACCTTCTTCTCGTTACGTGACTTGGTATAAAGGGCATACCAGCGCGGCTCTTCCTTCCTCTTGATGGTCGTTGGGGCGTTTTCCATATTAACCGCAAAGATAAGCCGAGAAATTAATTTGAAGAAGCTATAGGGAGCTAAAGGAGTCAGAGAAGCTAAAGAAATGAGAAGAAGTCATAGAAGTCGGAGTAAAAACGCAGATCCCGCCCTGGCAGATTAAAGAATTCACCCAATTGTGAATACATACAATCGTGCGTCTACAAAAGAATAATAAAAAGTTGACCTGCTTAACTTGATACAAGTTACCCCATTACGGCTGCGCCTATCAGCTTGCCAATGCCAAAAGTGATGATGGCAGCACCAAGTCCAAAAAGAATCTGACGAAACCCTGAATGTAAAATCTTTTTTCCGGTGAAGAGAGTAATAGCGGCTCCCAGAATAAATAGACCCACTACGCTAAACCCCAAGCTGGTAAACGTAGCTGTATAACCATTTAAAAAAAGAAACGGTGCAAGTGGAATAATGGCTCCAAGGGTAAAGAGGAAAAAGGAGGTAAAAGCAGCTTCCCAAGCAGAGCCACCCAGCTCCTCCTTGTTGATGCCCAGCTCCTCACGTACCAAAGTATCCACCGCTGTCTCCTTATTTTCGAGTACTTTTTTTGCCATCTCCTCCGCTGTTTCCTTGGCAATCCCATTGGACTGGTATATGAGCGAGAGTTCCATCATCTCCTCCAGCGGTGAAGTCTCCAGCTCGGTTTGCTCCATCTGAATTTGCCGCATGTATAGCTCGCGAGAACTCTGAACCGATAGCCATTCACCAAGCGCCATAGATATGGAACCTGCAAGCATTCCTGCAAATCCCGCAATAATTACTGGCTTGCTGCTGCTTGTTGCACCAGCCACTCCCATAATCAAGCTAAGGTTAGATACCAACCCATCGTTGGCGCCCATTACAGCAGCTCGCAGCGCATTACCTCCAACCGACTTATGTCGCCCCTCCAGCTTGGCCAATGTTCCCCCAGCAACCCCCTGTGAGGAGCTGTATATGTTGTTCAAAATGGTAGCGTGGTTCATCTCGTTGCCAGACACCTCCTCACCTGCATCCCGCTTCAACTGGAGAGAGTTGCTTCCCATGGTCTCCTCCATCTTAATGAGGTTATTGAGAATGAAATCGAAGCCGATAATCTTACCAACGCCCACCTGAAGCTTTGTTTGATAGGATGGTTTTGGCAGCGTTGCGCTAGGCTCCAGCTCTTTTAGCATGGTAAGAACACGACCAATATGGATTTTCTCAATCTCCGACATTTGCCGGTAGATATCGGCAAGCGAAGAATCGTCGGTATGTTCGCTTAGCTTTCTGTATAAAAAGGAGGCATCAACTTCGGCCTGAAGCTGATCTAATAGCTCT
>DATKTT010000071.1:0-5789 GCA_035530955.1 Williamwhitmania sp.
AATCGAATTCTAAGACCTGACCAAATATATTAAAGAGAAAAATTTCTAAATTTACATTTGCCGAACAACAACCGATGGTGATGATTATACCGAAGGTCCTTGGAAAAGTGTGCTGGCATAAGCGCACTTTTCCTTTTTACAGGTATCGAACCTGTAAAAAGGAGCCGAACAGCTCCCTCTGGTTCGTATTGCCCGAAGAATGCTAACCTGCTAGACGCATTTTAACGAATGGCGTCCCCCTCTTTACAACCGCAAAAACACGCATAATCAACTTGAATTTAACCGCATTCATTATCACCCCGTGTGCCTTCCCTTCCTTTGTCTTCCTGTCATAATAAAGCCGCAACTCCGGATCGTGCTGTATGGCCGAGCGTGCAGCATTGCTTAAGTTTACCTTGATCCGCTTATTAGCAAGATGGCTAACCCTAGTTTTTCCGCGAATACTCGTCCCAGAAGTATTTTCAAAGGGAGCAATCCCACCGTAGCAAGCATATTTTCTTGCATCGGTAAAAGCATGAAAATTGCACGTGTATACAATAAACAAGGCTGCATTCACCAAACCAATGCCTACAATACTTCGGATCAACTTATAGTTTTCTGCAATGCTTGGTTCGGAGTTGATTAGCTGCTCAATTTCTTGCTCAACACAGCTAATATCCAATGAAAACATTGATATTCTAGCCTCTATTCTCTTCAGCGTATTTTTTGTATTGGCATTCATCAATTCGCCGAGAACAACCTTCTCGGTCGTTTGGATCTTAACCAACCGCTCCCGTTCGTTTATCAACCATCGTAGCTGCTGTATTGACGCAAGAGGCAGCGTTGTTAGCGGCAACTCTTCCCGATGTAAGTAACAAAACCTTGAAATTTGGAAAGAATCAACCTTGTCATTTTTTCCTCGCACCAGACCCAAAGACCGCTTAATATGCAAGGGTGAAACCAATGAATAAGCAAGACCAGCTTGCTCCAAAAACATAGCCATGCCAACGCTATACATACCGGTATGCTCCATACAGAACAACGCTTCCTGCGAATTAACGCTCTGCTTTTCCATCCATTTAATGATGGCTTGATACCCCTTGTCGTCATTACAAAATTGCTTGTGGGGCGACTTTTCACCTTCCGTTCTAAAAAACAAGGTAACATCCAACGTCTTTTTGGAAACATCTGTTCCAACAAACCATTTGTAAGCCATAATCCTGTTGTTAAGTAAGTAATTAAGTATTACCGACGCATTGATAAAAACTAATACCTTTAGTAAGCCTTATAGCTTAAGATTCTAATTGGTGCTTTTCAATGCAAAGAGTGAAAGACTAATTCGATTGATAGCCCTCAATGGACTGGAGTAGACCATAGTTCACTTTCACCCTTCTCGGTTAACTATAAAACTAACCTATTTGATAGCAAATAACAATTGCAAATCTAAAGGAGTAGACCGCCCAGCCAGCTAAGCAAACAGGCCCCCAACTCCTCCAAACCACTGCCCAGGCCAGCAAAGATAAAGCCATATGGTTGAATAGTAGTCCAAAAAAATTGGCTCCCCATCCAACCATTTACAAATTAGTTGTAGATTTGGGTATTATACAGCTAAAGCTGCACAATACATACCAATATGGGCGTGTATGTACAGTTTTACCGTATATATAAGCGAGTTAAAAATAACGATGACCAATGAAATTAATTTTGACGACAACTCTATTGTATTTTTCACTATTTGTATTCGGTCAGAATATTGACAGTTGTGGTATTAATAGTAATGCGAATTTGACATTGCATGAATCCGAATATTTAAACGATTACCTAAAAGACAGTCGAGAAACATTTGATTTTTCTGGAAAGAAAATAATTTTTGTTACGTATCCAAGCGGTAACAGAATAGGGACAAAATCTGAATACTTTTCTGAAATCAGGAAATGGAATCTTGAAAATAAAGACGTTGTAGCGGCAGAAAACAATAAAAAAATAGCAACCACATTAATCGTCTTAACTGAAAAAGAAAAAATAGAATCAGGTGGATATGATGCAATACTCACTTACTGGGTGAAATTTTTAACCGACAATCGAAGAAAAAAAATAATACAACAAATAAAAACTAGCCACTAACAAATGCTACATTCCAGCTGGGCAGACTTGCCCCATTATCAGACCTATCATAAATCTAAAACCATTATCTTTGGGAAGCAGACCTTTCCATATTGAGGACAGTCATCGCACCGAAAAGTTTTTGGAGCATCATTAGGATCAACAACTTCCACGAACCCAAATTTTGACCAATAAGCAGGAACTTTTGCTTGAATCAGTATCCTCTTAGCCCCTAAGTTCCGTATTTCTTTTTCCACCATTTGAAATAATGACTTTCCAATTCCCTGCCCTTTAAAATCGTCATTTACAGCAACTGAAAAAGTATATTCTCCATCTTGAAGCATCACTTCTGCTCCACCTATTAGCCTGTCAAACACTTCAACCGAATATCCCTTCAAAACCTTGACTCCAGTTTTATTGTTCTCTAATCCCTGAGCTTCAAATATTCTTTCAATTTCAGGATATTCATCTGGTTCAGCCTTCCTTATTTTAAACACGTCCACCATTCTTTCACCTAATTTGTATTTGGCAAATAACCTTTTTACCTGATCGTTTCATGTATCCGCATGCTTGTTCTTACTGGATAGTTTCGGCGCATTAATCTCCTAACTTTTCCCGATATCAAAATCATTCATATAACATATATTCTACTGCCAAAAGTGACATAAAAAACAAAAATAAGCATATTATCCAGGTAATCCAATAAAAATTCCACTGGATGATTTTGACTTTAAACATGCAAGAATCGGGAAACGTTTACCTGTCGTTTTTAGCCGCAATGAAACACAAGAAGTATTGTATTATCAACCCTTCATGGCGAATTTTACCTTATGGCTTCACTATTATATGACAGTGGATTGCGTTTAACTGAATGTTTAAACCTTAAGGGTAAATCTATTTACACACTTTTGGGGACAGTATCAGCAAGGACAAAACCATATGGCTGAATAGTAGCCTAAAAAAATTGGTTCCCCATACATCATCGATAAATTAATTGTAGATTTGGGTATTATACAGCTAAAGCTGCATAATACATACCAATATGGGGGTGTATGTACAGTTCTTCCGTAAATACAGGCAAGTTGTAAACCATAGCTTATGAAACTGAAGAAATATTATTTTGTACTTTGTATTACCTTTTTGACTTATTCCCATTCTTTTTGTCAGAATCAGCAACTTGATAGAGAGTTTTTAAAGGGAAATTGGTGCTTTATTGATACAGTTTATGAGAATGATTCTGCTATAATTAAATATCATGAAGTTTTTTTCAATGACTCATTAATGATAGAAGCAATTGCTGATATAGGTGTTGGGCCATTTTACAATTCTTATCAAATTGACGGTAATAACATTTTGACAAGAAATTCTAGAATGAATGTAACTATTGATAATCTGAATAAGATTGAAATAGAATTTAAATTTGTTTCTGAAGAAGAAGCTAAAAAAGTTATTCTTACACGAATGGAAAAACATGATAAACCCTTGAAAGAGTTTTATAGTATTGATACTTTGAATATTTATGACTGGGAATTAAGAAAAAGAGCACAAGAGTACAAAGCAAAAAGGATATTTTGAAATTAAGATGAATAGTAGTTAAAAAAACATTGATTCCCCATCCAACCATTTACAAATTATATTGTTGATTTGAGTATTGTACGGTTTCCGTATATACAAGCAAGCTACAGGCAATGTTAGACGACAGCACAGCACTTGCAAAGTCAAATATTAAAATGTTTACAAAATGGGGTTAACAAAAATAAACGGAATTGGCTTAAACATAAATACAAAGGGAAGCGGAAAACCATTGCTGCTAATCCACGGTTTAGGTGGTAACTGTAGGCAACTGGACATTATCATAAATCCTCTTTCTAAACGTTTCAAAACAATTACGCTTGACGTTCGAGGACACGGACAAAGTGAAAAACCAACGGAATACACCTTGCAGGACCATATAAATGACGTGTTAGGCATTATGGATTTTTACAATATTGAAAAAACGTATTTGCTTGGTGTTTCAATGGGAAGCTATATTGCACAAGGGGTTGCCATTGCTGCACCTGAAAGGATTGAAAAGCTGATATTAACTGTTCCAAAATCAAATGGACTTACTTCATCCGTGCAAATATTGTTCAGCGAACACGCAGAAAAGATTAAGGGGAAAAATTTTCACGAAACTATTTTGACTTTACTCAAATATCTCGTTTACAACACTGAGATAATGCAACACCACCTTGATGTTTTTGAAACAGATTTAACGCCTGAACAATTTGCGGCTGCCAATAAAGCCATAACAAACTTTGATTTCAGGAAAGATTTACCAAGCATAACAGCCCCAACACTTGTAATAAGCGGAAAGTATGACGGTTTAAATCCTCCGAAAGATGGACAAGAAATCGCCTCGCTAATTCCCACTGCAACGTTTAAAGAAATGCAATTTTCTGGACACGCGCCAATATATGAAGAAACAGAAAGGTATTTAAAACTTGTAGAGGACTTTTTATTCAATTGAGTAACAGACGGACAAAAACACTGTCTGTAATCGAGTTGCTGCTACCAACGTTTGGCCTCTACAAGGCGGTGGGTTGAGAAAATCATTCGGCTGTTGGCCAATTTGATTTTATAATGGCAAAGAGACCTTCGCCGTAGGCCCTGCCTGCCGTCAGGCAGGGATGAAGTATTGTAGTAAAGATATCAAAACAGTAACGATACTCCGTAGGAGTTTTACAAAATGTTTAGCATTACCCCGAAAGGCTGTTAATTGTGCGGCTCCTTAGGAGCCATACGTTGGTAGTCCTAAGATGCACAGCGGTTTTTGCGCTCCGTAGGTGCGCGACAAATCGGTTGGGGACACTATTGACCGCAACGGTTGCGCACCTACGGAGCGCTGTTCGCTACCGTTCCGGTTGCTGCTACCAACGTTTGGCCTCTACGAGACTTTGGGTTGGGATAACCGCTGGCTAGGGCATGAGTCCAAAATAGCAGCAAAGACAAAAAAGTCGTGTTTTTAATTCAATAGTAATTGCCAATAATGCATGAACGAAAAAAGCACCAAAAAGGCTTTATTTGAACCCTTTTGGTGCTTGTAATTACCAGTATGCGATACCGGTTATTTCTTTTGGCTTAACAATTTCTTTGTAAGAGGTTTTACCCAAAGTGTTTCGGCCAATACGGAAATCAAAACAGTCATGATGGTAGCCGAGAGAATAACTTGGCCCCAATTAATCAGGATCTGATTGTGATTCATAAATCCGATGGCTAGTGGAACTCCAGCCAATGCAGCAGGAACAACACCCCGGGGTCCTTCAAGAGATATAAAAAGATACTCTTTGAATGTCCATTTTTTCAACGGAAGAATGGCTAAAGAGGCAATGGGGCGGGCAATAAAAACAACCCCTAAAGCAATCAAAACCCCTTTTACTAGTGTCTCATTGAGAATGGATAAGTTAACGGTGGCACCGAATAAAATAAAGATGAATACGCTGGCCATATCGGAGATAATTTCGTTAAAGTGCATCTCCTCCTTCACAAATTTATTGAACCCTGCGTGTTCGTTCCATCTTTTAAACACAAGGGCATGGTTTCCAAAAACAATACCAATGACCGTGGCAACCAGATAACCCGATGTTTGGGCTGCTTCACCAATAAGAAAACCTCCAAATGCGATGGCGACACCGAAAATTTGGGGAAAAAGTCCCGGTTTCAACCAA
>DATKTT010000072.1:0-17360 GCA_035530955.1 Williamwhitmania sp.
CTTCTGAATAGGCAGGAACTAAAAGAACATCATCAAAGGTTAGCCCTTCGCCCACCAACTTTTCGTTAAGGAATGACATGGGTAGCGTTTTTGTTAAAAATTGCGCTAAAGTACAAAAAAATACGCAAAGCATTTTCCTCCCTGACATAAAAGGCCTTGGGCCAACCCAAAATAGCTATTTTTAACACTTGATCCTTCTTGCTCAAGTTGGGGTTAAACCCTACATTTGTGATTAATGAACAGCTTCAACCAAATACTGCTTCGCTACTGGGGTTACGCCTCTTTTCGTCCTCTTCAGGAGGAGATAATTCAGTCGGTATACGATGGCAACGATACCCTTGCCCTGCTGCCAACTGGCGGGGGTAAATCCATCTGCTTTCAGGTTCCGGCGTTAGCCAAAGAGGGTATTTGTCTCGTAGTTACGCCGCTCATTGCCCTAATGAAGGATCAGGTAGAAAGCCTTGCCAAAAGAGGCATTAAGGCGTTAGCTGTGCACTCGGGCATGAGCCGTCGCGAAATTGACAACGTGCTGGAAAAAGCGGCTACCATGGATTACAAATTTCTTTACCTATCGCCCGAACGGTTAGGCACTAGACTTTTTGCCGACAAGATGAAGGGAATGAATGTAAACCTCCTTGCGGTGGACGAGGCGCACTGCATCTCGCAGTGGGGTTATGATTTTCGACCCAGCTATATGAAAATTGCCGAGATAAGGAGTTACCTGCCCAATGTTCCCATCCTAGCCCTCACAGCTACTGCAACACCAGAGGTGGCCAACGATATTCAGGAAAGGCTCCAATTCAGCAAGAAGAATTTGTTGAAAAAAAGTTTTGAGCGAAAGAACCTAATTTATGTGGTAAGGGAAACCGAAGATAAGCCAAAGTTGCTTGTAAAGTTGGTGGAGAAAATCCCCGGTAGCGGCGTGGTGTATGTCCGAAATCGCCAATCGGCAAAGGATATGGCTGAGCTGTTGGTTAGTCATGGTTTCTCCGCCGATTACTACCACGCTGGGCTAGGGTCCGACGCCCGAAGCATTAAGCAGGATCAGTGGAAGCAGGGAAAAATCCGAATCATGGTATCTACCAACGCCTTTGGCATGGGCATCGACAAGTCCGATGTAAGGTTTGTGGTCCACACCGACTTGCCCGATTCTCCAGAGGCCTATTTCCAGGAGGCAGGAAGAGCAGGCCGAGATGAGAAAACAGCGTTTGCCATCTTGCTCTATAGCCCTAGCGACAAGCTAAAGTTGAAACAACGAATCGAAACCACCTTCCCTCCCATTGAGGAGGTAAAAAGCACCTACCATGCACTGGGCAACTACCTGCAGCTTCCCCTCGGCGGTGGGAAAGAGACGGTTCACGATTTTAAGCTGCAAAATTTCGCATCCTCATACAAGCTAAATGCCCTCAGAGCATTCAACTCGCTCAAGATTTTGGAGATGGAGGGTTACCTCGAACTAACCGAAGAGATTGACAACCCCTCCAAGTTGATGTTTATTATGGAGCGCAACGAACTTTACAAGTTGCAGGTGACAAACCCCACCCTCGACAAGGTTATTAAACTCTTGCTGAGAACCTACCCTGGCCTATTCTCTGGATTTGTAAGAGTAGAGGAAGATACGCTTGCAAAGCGCGCAGGCATTACAGGCATGGAGATGAAGGAGCTGATAAAAATGCTTGATAAGCTGAACGTTGTTAGCTACTTTCAACAAAAAAGGACACCATTACTGATTATGCAGGAGGAACGGCTTGACGATAAAAACCTGCGCATCTCTCCAGAGAGCTACCTGAACCGCAAAACACGCTATCAGAACAGAATTGAGGCCATGCTTCACTATGCGGAAACTACCACCAAATGCCGTAGCCAGCAGCTGCTCTCCTACTTTGGTGAAAACACCAGCTCCCGCTGTGGCCTATGCGATGTATGTAAGCAGCGTAACGAGGTAGACCTTAGTAAGGTTGAATTCGACAACATCCTCAACGGAGTTAAGAACGCCCTTGCCGCAAAAAGCCAAACTGTGGAGGAACTCACCGACAGCCTTGCTTTTCCTTCAGATAAAATCACCAAAGTTATTCGCTGGCTGCTTGACCATGAGAAGCTAACGCTCAGCGACAACCATCTTCATTGGAGTAATCTGCAATAGTTTTGTATCTTTGCCGCCATAAAAAAATGAATGATGACAGAATTTGAAGAGGCCGGGCAGCTAGTATATTCAAAGCCGGTGCTGGAATTTACCACTGTTGCTAATGAGGTTTGTAAATTTATTGAAAATCCCACTAGCCTTGAGGTTGCCTCTCTACTGGGCACACTCCAGAAAGTGTTGCCATTCCTATATATGAAAGCAACGCTCCTTCCCCAAACCGAGCTGCTCTTTGATGACGGCAACGAAAAATTTGTCACCGAAGAAGAGTGGCAAGCAATCCGCAATCGCCTGCTCGCGATCATTGGCAAATACGACAGCTATGTGGAGCTTATGGACGAGGAGACTGAAACCGATGAGGCAAAGGTATCCTCTATCTCGGAAAACCTTGCCGACATATATCAAGACTTGAAAGACTACAGCTCCCTCTTCCAAATTGGAGCTGAGCAGATAATGAACGATGCTCTCTGGGAGATCAAATATAATTTTCAGCGATACTGGGGTATAAAGGTACTCTCCACCATGAGCACCATACACAGGCTACTGGAAAATCCGGAAAACCTTACCAGTTCTGAAGAGGTGGAGAAAATTGAGCGAGACACCAGCAACTGGATAATTTCAAGGAAACAAGAAGAGTATAAAAAGAAATAATGGTCCTAGGTTTTAAACAAAACATTGAGAAGGAGGAGTTAGAGCTGCTACCATTCTTTCACTTCGAGGGCAAAATAATAACCATTGATACCCCCGAGGAGGCTGTGAGTGCGGCTAACTACCTGTTGCAAAAAAACGCGCTGGGTTTCGACACAGAAACACGACCCTCTTTTCGAAAAGGCACAAACAACCATGTGGCACTTTTACAACTCTCTACAGCCGAAGAGGCCTTTCTATTTCAGCTAGGAAGCACTGGTATGCCTCAACAGTTAAAGGAAGTGCTCGCCAGCAATAATATCCTGAAAATTGGCGTAGGCATTAAGGACGATATCCGATCGCTGCGTGCTCTTTCCGAATTTTCACCCGGTGGCTTTATGGAGCTTCAAACTTACAGCACTCCCTTTGGTATTGAAGGCAAGAGCCTAAAGAAACTTTCCGCCATAGTGCTTGGCGTGCGAATTTCTAAATCGCAGCAGCTCACCAACTGGGATAACACTACGCTTACCGAGGCACAAAAACGTTACGCAGCAACAGATGCCTACATGTGCCTACAGATTTACAATAAACTTTCTTGTTATAAAAAAGTTACCCCTGCATGATAGCCACCATAATCTTAAAAAGAGGCAAGGAACAGTCGCTGCTCCGGTTTCATCCCTGGATTTTCTCTGGAGCCATCGCCCGCATTGAGGGAAGCCCTGCCGAAGGTGATCTAGTTGAGGTATTCACTGCTGAAAATAGCTTCATCGGAACCGGGCACTACCAAATTGGCTCCATCACCGTAAGAATGCTCGCCTTTGAACCCGAAAAGTTCACTGATAGCTTCTGGCACGAAAGAATTGTGGAAGCAGTAAAGCTGCGTAAGGCAATAGGCCTAATGCAAAACAGCCACACCAACTCCTTCCGGCTTATCCACGGGGAAGGTGACGGGCTACCAGGTTTAATTGTAGACATATACGATACCACTGCCGTAATACAAGCCCATACGGTTGGCATGTACCGCAACCGCCAAATCATTGCCGAATCGCTGATGGCCATTCCCGAGATGCAGCTTCAGTCCGTGTACGATAAGAGCTCAACCACCCTGCCCTTTAACGCGGGGCTCAACCCACAAGATGGCTTCCTTATTGGTGAGGCGGGAACCTCGTGGGCAAAAGAAAACGACTTGCATTTTAACATCGACTGGGCTGAAGGACAAAAAACTGGCTTCTATATCGACCAGCGAGAAAACCGCATGTTGCTTGAACGCTACAGTGCTGGAAGAAACGTGCTCAACATGTTTTGTTACACAGGTGGATTCTCTGTTTATGCCCTTCGTGGCAAGGCCAACCTAGTGCATAGCGTGGATAGTTCCAAGCGAGCCATTGAACTGACCAATGCCAACGTTGAACGCAACTTTGGAGACGCTTCCCAGCATAAAGCTTTCGCCGATGATGCTTTCAGCTTCTTCCGGAAAGAGGAGGAAAAATACAACCTCATTGTACTCGACCCACCAGCCTTTGCAAAGCACAACAAGGTACTTGGAAATGCACTCCAAGGGTATAAAAGGCTCAACACCATTGCGCTTTCAAAAATCCAGTCAGGCGGAATTTTATTCACCTTCAGCTGCTCTCAGGTAGTTACCAAGGAACATTTTCGGAATACCGTATTTACAGCTGCCGCTATTGCTGGTCGTAAGGTGCGCATACTACATCAGCTATCGCAGCCCGGTGATCATCCCATCAACATCTACCACCCCGAGGGAGAATACCTTAAAGGATTGGTCGTGTATGTTGAATAGCCATGCGAAGCAATTGTAGTTTATTCAACAGAGAAGGATTTTAAACAGCAACGTGCTAGCGAACAAAAGCCCATGCGTCGCCTTTGGAGACATTTGGGCTAAACACGTAACCCTCCTCCTCGAAAAATTTAAGCTGCTCCGGATCGTCGATGTGCCGTTTCACAATAAATCGAACCATGAGCCCTCTAGCCCGCTTAGCATGAATAGCCACAATCCTAGGGGTTCCGCTGGAAGTTTCATAAAAGTTAGGCGTTACAACACGTAGCCGTTTCTCGATAGAGGCCACAGACTTAAAGTACTCCTGCGAGGCAAGGTTCACCAAAACTGGTATATCATGGTTTGCCAACTCCTCCTCCAAACTTTTCGCTAGCTTATCACCCCAAAACTCATAAAGATTGGCTGCATTATCCACTGCGAGTTTGGTGCCCATTTCCAATCTGTATGGCTGTATTAAATCCAACGGTCGCAAAATGCCATACAACCCAGAAAGAATACAAACTGTAGCTTGAGCAAACGTAACTTCCTCTGTGGAAAGAGAGTTGGCTTCGAGCCCTTCGAACACATCACCTTTAAAGGTAAACAACGACTGGGTTGCATTGGTATTGGTGAAAGGAGAATGCCACTGCTGATAACGTTCAAAGGTTAAACGAGCCAGCTTAGGACTGATTCTCATAAGCATGGAGATTTCGTCGGGAGCCATCAGTTTCAACTGCTGAACAAGACTGGCTGCATGACTTATAAACCTTGGTTGTGAACCTGCCATCGATGCTAACGGGGACGAGTATTTTATTGTTTTTGACGGTGATAAAATTGTCAACATAGCTTTTTTTAGTATTTTGCTTGCCAAATAATTAGTGTAGATATAACGTTCCCATGGGAAACAGAAGGTTCACACGAAAGTTAAAAAATATCCACATATTGCCAATTGCTGCAAAGCTTAAACAACTTATTCTTGTAGCGTTTGTAACTTTTTTTCTTGCACTAATTCCATCAAACACACTTGCCCTTGAGAAGGTTAAGCTCTTGCTTAAATGGAAGCATCAATTCCAGTTTGCTGGATACTACGCTGCCATTGCTCAAGGTTACTACCAAAAAGCTGGCCTAGATGTTGAAATTAAGGAGGCTGACTCGGAAGCCTACACCATTGATCAGGTGGTTAAGGGCAACTACGATTTTGGCATTTCTAATTCCGGTATAGTTGTGCACTACCTCAACGGGGAGCCGGTGGTAGTGATGGCCGCTATCTGTCAGCGTTCACCTTCTGTGCTGCTGGTGAAAAAATCATCGGGCATTACCTCTGCAAAGGATCTTCGAGGAAAATCAATCATGCTCGGTGAAACGGGCTATGCGGGCGAAATATATGCCATGCTCAAGGAAGCAGGACTCAATAAAGGGGATTACAAAATTGTACCTCCATCCTTCAGCTTGAACGAGCTACTTTCGGGAAAGGTAGATGCGCTCAATGCATACGTATCTAACGAACCCTACTTTTTGCAGAAGTTCGACATCGACTACGTAACCATTTCCCCCGATGATTATGGTATAAATTTTTATGCTGATTGCCTCTTTACCACCCAACGTTACATCAGCAAACATGCCAGCACTGCTGATAAATTTCTTGAAGCCTCGCTAGAGGGTTGGGATTATGCGCTTAGCCATCAGGAGGAGATGGCCGATTTAATTCTTGAAAAATATAACCCAACAAAAATTAAGGACCATTTGCTTTTTGAGGCTCAAACGCTGGACAAGTACATTATGCCGGGAATAATTGAGGTTGGGCACATGGATAAAAAGCGATGGGCTCAGATAGCCAAAACCTACTATCAACTCGGTCTTGCAAAATCGGACAAGTCGCTCGACAAGTTCATTTACGTTAAAAAAGACGAACGCCGTGCAAAAAATTTAATACCACTGAGCCTTACCTTTTTCGGGCTAATGTTACTAGCCATTGGTCTAACCATTTACTACTTTTTTGCAGTAAAAAATACCCGAAAAGACCTGAGAAGAGCCATGGCTCTTTTCAAGGTTGAACGCAAGGATAAGGAAAAGGCCATGGATGAACTCACCCAGTCGAGAAATCAGCTCAACCTTCACATGCATGATGGAAAAAGGTTTGCAGAACAGCGGGACACCTTTTTAGCAAACCTTTCGCACGAAGTTCGAACTCCCATGAATGCAATCGTAGGTTTTTCTAACCTTGTGCAAAAAGGTCAGATTGAAGAAGATAAGTATCATGAGGTTTTTGATATAATTCAAAAGAACAGCCTAAACCTACTTAAGGTTATCGATAACCTTGTTGACCTATCAAAAATCCAAACAGGGAATCTAAAGGTTAGCCTAAGCCGAATCAGCATTGACAAGCTTATGCAGGAGTGCATTACTTATCTCCACGAGGAGGTTGAGCCCTTGCTGCGTGACAAGGTCCAATTTAAGATAGAGGCACCTTCAAATCCAATCTACATTAGAACAGACGAGCGGCGACTTAAACAAGCCTTATGTAACCTAGCAAACTCCTTTTCTCGCATTATTGAGGAAGGAGAAGTTTCGCTGCTAATAAAAGAAGATTCGGGCAACCTAATTTTTATTCTTCGCGAGGTAAATAAAGAAATTTCCGAAAACGAGATGCGACAGCTGCTCGAGGACCAGAATGTCTACACCGAACCAATGCAACCGTTAGCGGAGGGCGTCAGCTTAAACATATCGCTATCAAGGGAGCTCATTAAGCTGCTCAACGGAAATATATGGTTCGAAACAAGCGCCGAAAATGGAACCTCAATCTACATTTCCATTTCATTTATCGCTGCAACACAGCAAAACCCGCAGCCAAAAGAGGGGGTTTACCCATACAAAATGCTCGAAAAGCTTGTTGTTCTGGTGGTTGAAGACGATCCCAGCAACAGCCTTTTGCTGAAGGCCATGCTCGAAAAAAGGGGTGCCACTGTCATTATTGCTAAAAACGGTCGTGAGGCCGTCGACTTTGCGCTCTTTAACCCCCAAATCCAGCTGGTGTTGATGGACATTAAACTTCCTGAAATTAATGGTCTTGATGCTACCAGAATGATAAAAAAGGAGAAGCCCAACTTGCCTATCATTGCGCAAACAGCCTACGCTATGGAGGAGGATCGTTACCGATGCCTAGAGGCTGGATGCGACGACTACATAGTAAAACCCATAATACAGGAAGAACTATTTCAAAAG
The DNA here is from genome assembly GCA_035530955.1 of Williamwhitmania sp. GTDB lineage: Bacteria > Bacteroidota > Bacteroidia > Bacteroidales > Williamwhitmaniaceae > Williamwhitmania. The sequence goes on from DATKTT010000072.1 coordinate 7,767, forward strand.
CTGGTGGAATTTTCTGCAAAAATCAACGAGAATAACCGTTAAAAAGCCATTCTGGCCAGAGGTGCAATATCGAGCCCTGCCCGGTTACCCTGGAGGTAATTATAGTAGCCTGCAATGGCTATCATAGCAGCGTTATCGGTGGTATAGCGAAACTCAGGTAAAAACACATTCCAACCCCGCTTTACTCCCTCCTCAACCAACCGTGCTCGAATACCTGAATTTGCAGACACACCACCAGCAATGGCAATGTCTTTAACCTTCTTCTCCTTCGCCAACTTCACCAGCTTGTCAAACAAGATGTCAACTATTGTAGCCTGCAATGATGCGCAAAGATCCGCTTTGTGCTCCTCAATAAAGTTTGAATTGGTGGCCACCGCATCACGCAAGAAGTAGAGAAACGATGTTTTCATACCACTAAAGCTGTAGTCAAAATTCTTTATGGACGGTTTATTAAACACGAATGCTTTCGGATCTCCCTCTTTTGCTAGCTTATCGATAACTGGTCCACCTGGATAAGGCAGTCCCATTACCTTTGCACACTTATCAAAAGCCTCTCCGGCAGCATCGTCGAGGGTTTGGCCCAAAATCTCCATTTTGAGGTAATCATTCACCAGCACCAGCTGCGTGTGGCCTCCGGAAATGAGCATACAAATAAATGGGAATTGGGGATGAGGTGACTCCTTTCCCTCCTCCTTAATAAAGTGAGCCAAGATGTGCCCTTGAAGGTGATTAACCTCCACCATGGGAATATTTAAACCAAGCGCCAATCCCTTTGCAAAGGAGGTACCTACCAATAATGACCCAAGAAGCCCAGGACCTCTGGTAAACGCAACAACGTCCACCTCCTCACGTGCAATGCCTGCGAGCTTCAATGCACGATCCACAACTGGTATAATATTTTGCTGATGTGCCCGAGATGCGAGCTCTGGAATTACACCACCATACTGCTTATGCACTTCCTGGTTGGCAATCGCGTTCGACAAAATATACTCATTGCGAAGGACCGAAGCAGAGGTATCGTCGCACGAACTCTCAATACCTAGAACAACAACACACTTTTCGCTACTAATCATGGTTCAGTTTACCTTTTTTTTTGCTTTTTTTGTAAAGTTAATACTTGGTAAAAGTATCAAAAAAATTCTAAGAGTTTCGGCCATTACCATTGGGTGCATCATCCTGCTTTTAGCAGGGGGAGGCTTCCTGCTTCTCCAAAGTCCCAAAGTTCAAACTTACCTCACCAAAACTATTGCAGAGAGCCTCGGCAGCCGGCTAAATACAACCATAACCATTGGAGCGGTAAGCTTTCGACCATTCAACAGCCTTGTTCTGAAAAATGTTTTTGTGGCCGATCAAAACGGGGATACATTGCTCTTTTCCAAAGAAATAGCAGCGAAGCTAACACGCATTAGCTTCAAAAAGAGGAGCCTTACTATTGGCAGCATTCTCCTAAAATCAACCACCGGAAAACTTTATGCTGACTCCACTGGGAAGACAAATTTTGATTTTCTGGTGGATGCCCTCAGCTCTCCGAGCGACACCACCTCAACTACCAAGGAAACCGCCAGCTGGAAAATTGAGCTAAACAGCCTCGCCATTGAGGACATGAACTTTGCATACAAACAGCAAAACAATGATAAACCAGAATGGGGAGTCAACTATGATGACCTACGCGTCAACCACCTAAACCTTAATATTTCTGACCTTAAAACAAGCGGTGATAGCCTTTCGTGCTACATCGACTACATCAATTTGGAAGAAAAATCGGGGTTTAAGCTCGATAAGCTTTCCGGCTTTTACCTAATGACCCCGAACTCGATGTCGATCTATAAGGGAGATTTAATAGCTGGTAACACCTCCCTTCATCTGCAAGAACTAAAATTCTCCTACGACAGCCTCGCCAACTTTGATGACTTTGTGAACAAGGTGAAAATGAGAGGACTGATACCACAATCGGTGCTCGATATGAAAACCCTGAGCTACTTCGTTCCTGATTTTGAAAAGATGAAAGGGGTTTACTTTATCGACCTCGACGTGGATGGTCCAGTGGCAAACCTAAACGCCAAAAAGGTAAAGGTCAGAACACTTCAAAAAACCTCTCTCGAAACCTCATTCATAATGCGAGGGCTACCCGACATAGATCGCACGCTCATCCTATGCAACATTGAATCGCTCACATCAACACCCAAAGAAGTTGAGACCATTCTCAATAACCTTATACCAGGAAACGGAATACAGTTTGCCAACACCCTACAGAAGGACAGCCCCTTCAATCTCTCATGGAGTTTCAACGGCTACCTCGAAAACTTCGTAACCTTTGGAGAGCTCAACAGCGCAGCCGGCCTGCTGAGTGCCAACTTCTACATGAAGCCTCAAAACAAAAGAACTATTTTTGATGGAAGCCTTGAATTTAAGGAGTTGGATGCCGAAAAGCTGCTGGCTGACACTCTGCTCGGAAAGGTAACAGCTAGGATTAAGGGAAAAGGTTACTACTACAAGCAACACGTTGAAGCCAATGTAACTGCCAATATTGACAGACTCGATCTTCAAGGATATTCCTATAGTGACATTTTCTTCGATGGGAAAGCGACTGAAAGTTCGTTTGATGGTAGTATTGTGAGCAAGGACCCCAATTTAAAGTTTAACCTGAACGGTAAAATTGATTTTTCAAAGGAGCTACCGGTATTCGATTTTTCTCTCTTTTTGGCAAAAGCCGACCTCTTCCATCTTAAGATGTATGATAAGGATACCATATCTATTCTGTCGTTTGGCCTCTCCTCCAAAATATCGGGCAACAGCCTCGACAACCTCAACGGTGAGCTGAGCATTCAGAACCCGATTTATCGCTCCTCTTCCCATAACCATAAGCTTGGCAACATTGAGCTGAAAGCAGCCAGCAGTGCCTTCAGCCATAGCCTAAGCCTTAAATCGGACATGGTGGATGCAGAACTTCGGGGCAAATATAGCTTTGCAAACATCTCTGTATCGCTGGTTAAGTTTTTTCAGAAGTATTTACCTGCCATGCAAGCGAAGCAAGGCTCACAACCATCTACTTCAGCCGAACCAGAAGATGGAAATCCCGACCAAACATACATGCTTAAGGTAAATGTTAAAAAAGCCGGCAGTGAAATGCTTAGCGACATTGTTCCCGGTCTATTGGTTGGCAGCAACTCAACAATTTTTTCTATTTACAACCCTGTTCTCCAGACCGTCAATATCAGAGCTCGATTTCCCGAAATTGGCCTCGACGACAACAAAATGAAGGAGCTCACCATTACCGCCCAAACAGCTGACTCATTGCTGGAAGTTGGCTTTACCGCAAATCAACTCGACGCCGGGGGCATTCAAATTCAGCAGGTGAATTTTGCCACCACCACTGCCAACAACATCTCAAACTTCAAATTAAGCTGGGATAATCAGGGCGACAAAAAGAATTTTGGAACTATTTTAGGTAAAATGAACCTCTTTGAACGAGGTGACTCAACCAAACCGTTGGCAAGAATCACCTTCGATCCATCTGACTTGATCTTAAACGATACCACCTGGAGCATAGGGAGCTCCTCGGTTGACCTCGACACTAACATAATCGCTTTCCACAACATCAATTTATACAACAAGCATCAGAGCATTGCCATTTCAGGTAAGGCCGGTGGCATGGTAACTGACTCCATTGAGGTTTCATTTAACAACATTGACATCTCAAACATCAATTTTCTGACAGAATCAACCGGCTACAGCTTCCAGGGAATCATTAATGGCTATGCCAAAATTGGAGATTTGTTTGACAATCCAATATTTTCATCGAACCTTTATCTCAAAGATCTTAAGGTAAACGATAAGTTGGTGGGCACTTCTCAAATCCAAAGCCTTTGGGATGATGCATCGCAGAAGTTTAAGGTTACCGTAACCACGGTGAGAAACGACACCACCCTTTTTAAGCTGGATGGAAGCTACGAGCCCAAGCAAGATAACCTGAATTTGAAAGCAGAGATTCACTCACTTATGATGGAGCGGTTCAGCCCATTCCTTACCGATATTCTCTCTGAACCTGAAGGCGGGCTTGAAGGGGAAATAAGCGTTACTGGCAAACTTTCGTCACCGGTAATCAATGGCAACCTAAAGACGAACAACCTTGGATTTACGGTGGATTACCTCAATACACATTACAAAATTGAGGCCCCAATTGAGATCAGGAATGGACAGGTATCCATAAAAAATGGAAAAGTATTGGATTCAAAAGGTGGCAAAGCTTCTTTGGATGCAACTTTTACCCATAATAACTTCAGTAATATTTTTTACAAAATCAATCTAGGCCTCAAAAACCTTCAGTGCGTCAACACTACCCAACGCAATAACGAACTTTTCTATGGCCTTGCATACGCTAGCGGGACAGCTACAATATCGGGAAATGCCGATGCCCTGCTCATCGAGGCCAATGCCACTACAGATAAGAACACCAGCATGATGATTCCACTTAATTCGGCTAGCGTGGTGAGCAACTCCGACTTTTTAACTATTGTAAAGCCAAAAACTGATGAAATTGTTATTGAGGATAAGAAGGAGGAAAAAGCGGAAGATCAGATGCAACTTAATATTAATTTAAACTTGAACATCAATACGAACGCAGAGGCACAGATCATTATCGACCCAAAAGTCGGTGACATAATTAAGGCTACAGGTAATGGCAATCTAAAGATGGAGATCAACCCTAATCAGGACATCTTCAAGATATATGGTGACTACACTATCGACCAAGGAGACTACCTCTTCACGCTACAGAATGTAATTAACAAACACTTTAAAATTGACAACGGCAGCACCCTTCGCTGGAATGGCGACGCTTCTAATGCCAGCGTCGACATTAAGGCAGTGTATAAGCTAAAAGCGGCGTTAAGTGATTTGCTCAACGATACCAGCGCTGTGTATAAACGTCGGATACCGGTGGAGTGCCAAATTCTGATGAGCGATAAGCTAATGCAGCCAACCATTAAATTCAATATCAACATTCCAAATATTGATGCTGAAACCCAAGGCAAGGTTTTGAATGCGCTGAACACCGATGAGAAAATTAGTAAACAATTCCTTTCCCTACTGGTTATCAATAGCTTTTTCCCCGACATGGCGTTCAACGAAATGCAGAACCAGAACGGGGTATCGGGTCAAAGTTTTGGAGCAGCCAGCGTAAGTGTAACCGCAAGCGAGTTCTTGTCGAATCAGCTGAGCAACTGGCTCTCACAGCTAAGCAAAACGTTCGACGTGGGATTCAAGTATCGCCCAGGAGACCAAGTAACTAACGACGAGGTTGAGGTAGCCATCTCCACCCAACTATTTAACGATCGGGTGACTGTTAACGGCAATGTAGATATGGGCGGCAATAGCAGAACATCCGGGAATGGATTAGGTGGCGACTTTGACATTGAATACAAGATTACCCCAAAACTTAGTGTAAAGGGGTTTACCCGGTCCAACGACAACCTGATTTATGAGCGTTCGCCTAATACTCAAGGCATTGGCATCTCCTACCGTGAGGAGTTCAACAACCTTAGCGATTTAAAGAGAAAGATTTTCGGAAGCAGGAAAGGAAAAAAAGCCAAGAAAAACCTTCCACCAGCCGACACAACCAATCATAACGGAACTTTACCGGTAGAGCCTAGAGTTAAAGACCAAAGCAGCGCAGACACTACTGGTGCTGGAACAAAATAAAAACGTTCAACTGTCGTTTTTTTTGTAAATTCGTGCAATTAAAAACAACTACACATATGAGTATCTTTTTGTTAATGCTTCAAGCGCAACCACTTACAAAGGTAGCAACAAGCCTCCCAGCAAGCCAAAACACACTTGGCCTTTGGGATCTAGCCGTAAAGGGCGGATGGATAATGATTGTGCTAGCCGTTCTATCGGTAATTGCTGTTTACATCTTTAGCGAACGTTACTCTGCCATTTACAGGGCTCAAAAAGTTGACTTCAACTTTATGAACCAGATAAAGGAATACATTCACGACGATAAGATTGATGCAGCAAAAGCCCTATGCCAATCGAAGGAAACACCCATTGCCAGAATGATTGAGAAGGGAATTCAGCGAATAGGACGACCACTTCCCGACGTAAACACTGCAATAGAAAATGTGGGCAATCTCGAAATATCAAAGTTGGAGGCAGGCCTTCCAACCTTGGCCACAATTGCTGGTGGAGCACCCATGCTTGGATTTTTAGGTACCGTAATTGGGCTTATCCAAGCCTTCTTTGAAATGTCGAAAGCGGGAAGCAATATTGAAATGGGATTGTTGTCTGGTGGTATTTACACCGCCATGGTTACCACCGTTGGTGGGCTATTCGTTGGTATTTTCGCTTACTTTGGCTACAACATTCTTGTTGCTAAGGTTGAAAAGGTAATCTTTAATATGGAGCGCAACACCACTGAGTTTATGGACCTCCTGAACGAACCAGTTGATTAATTTATTTTCCAATGGGACTAAAGCGAAGTGTAAAGATTGAAAGTGGGTTTAGTATGTCTGCCATGTCGGATATGGTATTTCAGATACTCCTGTTTTTCATGCTATCCTCCACCCTTATTTCGCCCAACGCCTTGCCATTGCAGCTACCTCGCAGCAATAGCCAGGTTAAGGGGAAACCTATGACCACCGTCTCCATTACCAAAGATTTAACCTATTATGTTGAGTCTACCCCCGTTCCTTTTTCTCAGTTGGAAAGCGTTATTCAACAAAAGCTGATGAATGATGAAGATCCTACGCTCTCTTTGCATGCAGACAAGAGTGTTCCCATTGATGAGGTAGTTAAGGTAATGAATATTGCGCGGAACAATCGCTACAAACTAATATTAGCAACTAGCGCGGAACAATAGGCATGACAGAAGTTAAACCAGCCGACAAAATAAAAGGGTTAACAGCCACCATCTCCTTTCATGTGGTGCTGCTGCTAATACTTATTCTCATAAACCTTGGCGCATCAACACCGCCCCAGGAGAATGCTGGTATTCTCATCAACTTTGGTACAGACAATACTGGGTTAGGACGGATTGAACCAGCAACCGATGTTCAGCCAAAACTAGCGGAGGCAGCTGCCGCTAAGCTGGCCGACGAAGAAACCCCAATGACTCAGGACTACCAAGATGCGCCTGCCGTAGTAAAAAAACAGCAGACAAAGAAAAAACAGAAAACAAGCAAGGAGGCTATAAAGCCTGTTGAAACAAATAAAAGCAAAGATTCCGAGACCAAACCTCAACCAAAGGTTAATCCCAAAGCACTATTTCCGGGACAGAAGAGCGACGGTGGTAACCAAGGCGAAGGTGAAGTTGGTGGAAAAGGAAACCAAGGCGACCCCAACGGTTCTCCTCTTACCGGCAACAGAATTGGTGGTGGAAATGGTAACGGTAATGTTCCCTCCTTTAACCTTGCGGGTAGAGGTTACTTAACATTGCCAACCCCAAAATACAATTCACTGGCCGAGGGGAAAGTAGTGGTTGAAATCACCGTTGATAGAAATGGCAATGTGGTAAAGGCAAGTCCCACCATCAAAGGATCTACGGTGCAAGACGAAAAACTCTTTGAAGCTGCAAAGGATGCCGCGTTAAAAGCAAAGTTTAACGTAAAACAAGATGCCCCACCCTATCAAACCGGGACTATCACCTACAACTTCAGGTTGCAATAGCATTTTCCAAGAAAAAAATGCGAGGTTAACAAACCAAATCCCGAATCTTCGGGATTTTTCGTCTAGATAATAATGTTGTGCAACTAAAAGAAGAGCAATTTTACTGAAAACAGGAGTAGCGTTGCCAATAGAAAATACCGAACAAAAATGGCTCCTTTAGTAATTGCCAATTTTGCAGCTAGCCAAGCACCGGTCATGCTGCCTGCCCCAAGTAGTAACCCAATAAAGTAGTCCACTTCGTGGTTGACCATAAATACCACCAGGGCAAATGCAGTAAAAACCATGGTGAGAAGCACCTTCAGTGCATTGGATTTAAGCAAGTTGGACCCAGTAAGAAAAACAAATGAGGCTAAAAGGAAGTATCCTACCCCGGCTTGAATAAATCCACCGTACACACCCACCAAGAAAAACACCCCTCCGCGAAAAATACGCATTAACGGATTTAAGTTCAATGGTTTTGCATCGGCAATCCACCGCTCAGGCTTGTATAGCACAACAAAAAACATGAATATCAGCAACCCACCAATAATGCGCTGCATTAGATGCTCGTTGAGCGATACGGCCAGTGAGGCACCCACTAATGCTCCAGCAGAAGCAGGAATTAGGTATTCTACTGCTTCGGACCATACAAAGAGCTTCCTCTGCTTAAAACTTCTTGTTGCCACTATGCTCTGCAGTAGAACTCCAATACGGTTAGTTCCATTGGCAACCGTGGCCGGTAGCCCAATAAAAATGAGCAAGGGTAAAATGAGCAACGATCCTGCACCTGCAAGCGTATTGATAAATCCAGCAATAAAGCCAGCAACCACGATTAAGAGGTAGGTATACCACTCCATGAACTAATATTCTTTCTTCTTCTTCCTTGGAGAGATTATTTCGTTTCCGGCCTCATCAATAATTCCATAACGCCCATTCAGCAGCACCTTGGCACGATGGTTCTTAATAAAGGTAATTTTATCGTAACGGGGCGAAACAGTGATCTTGCCCTCCACCGAAATAATACCACATAGCCCATCTTTATAAATCACTGCACGGCCATCTTCAAATGGACCAATCTTATCGTAAATTGGAGGTAGTATCTCGTTCCCATCCTGAGAAAGAATGCCAAACTTGCCATTCTTAACAACGATGGCTCGTCCATTAACGTATGGACCAATTTTATTGTAAGCCGATGGAACCAGCTCTTTGCCAGTTTGATCAATAACTCCAATTCGGCCTTCGATGAATACCAAAGCTTTTCCGCCTTGGAATTCGGTTATCTTCTCATACTGCGGAGGAACAATCTCCTTACCCAACTCATCAACCAAACCAACCTTCTTATCAAGCCATACTTCGGCATATCCCTCCTTAAACGGCCCAACCTTATCATATTTTGGCGGAATAACCTCCCGTCCAAGGGAATCAATCATCCCCCAATGCTTATCGCGGTATACCATAGCTCGCCCCTTTACAAACGGCGCAATACGAACATATATTACCGGAACTATAACCTTTCCGCTTTCATCGATAATGCCGAACTTACCATCACCCAACACCAACGCTCTTCCGTTTTCAAAGGGATAAATTTTTGTATAGATTGGTGGAATTATCTCCTTCCCATCCTCACCTATGACTCCCCAATTACCATGAACCAACACATTTGCACGACCTTTATAGAACGGATAGATTTTAGTATACTTTGGGGGCACAATTTCATTCCCGTTTTCGTCGATAATGCCCCAGTAACCTCCTGAATAAACAAATGCCCTTCCATTGACAAACTCGCCAAAATAGTCATAGCCATTACCACCCACTTTCTGTGGAAAAGTATTTGTCTGCAATAGCAAAAAGCCAAGCAGCATAAGTGAAATCCGAATCATGCGATGGTGTAGAATGTGCTTCATGCAAGCCTTGCTTAAGGACTCTAAGTTATTGAAAAAACTTCTTAAA
>DATKTT010000073.1:0-2675 GCA_035530955.1 Williamwhitmania sp.
GTGGGAATAGCTGGCGGTTTGCTGAGCAAAGGTCAGAGTTCCCATAGCCAAAAGCACAATCAGGAAAACAATTCGTCTCGATATAGACATAGATAAATCGGTTTTAGGCAATTCTTTCTAAAAATAAGAAAAAGGAACCAGTAGGAAGGCTTTTTCAGTAAATAAACTGATGGTTGCCGTTTTTATTTTTTAATTTTAGCACAACAAAATTAACAATCTCCGGAATAAACAAAAAGTTACTGGCCACAATTGTTGATCTTTCAAGCAACCATGGCCTTTTATCGAAGATGAACAGCTCAATGCCACGGTATACAATGATTGTTATTTTCGAAAAATAATTCAAAAAGGTTAACAAACATAGCAACAAAAAAAAGAATATGTCGCTCGACACCATCATTGAAATCAAGAATGCCTCCATTTTTCAGAACGACAGCCTTGTACTGTCCAACGTTAACCTCCACGTTGAAAAGGGAGAATTCATTTACCTCATCGGGAAGGTTGGTAGCGGTAAATCGAGCCTTGTTAAAACGCTCAACGCGGAGTTGCCGCTCAAGATTGGGACAATTATAGTGGCAGGCATCGATCTTGCCAAGGTGAAACGGAAGCAGATACCATACCTGCGCCGAAAGTTGGGCATTGTATTTCAGGACTTTCAACTTCTGAGTGATCGTTCAGTATATGACAATTTGCAATTTACCCTTCGCGCTACTGGGTGGAAAAACAAGACCGAAATAAAACAACGAATTGCTGAAGTTCTCGAAAAAGTTGGGCTAAAATACAAGGATTATAAGCTCCCTCACCAACTTTCGGGAGGCGAACAGCAGCGTGTAGTTATTGCTAGAGCGCTGCTTAATAACCCTGAAATAATTTTGGCCGACGAGCCAACAGGAAATCTTGATCCTGAAACATCCGAGGATATTATGAAGCTCCTCTTCGAGATTAGCAAAACTGGTAGAGCCATTATTATGGCCACACATAACTACGGAATTCTGAAGAAATTTCCAGCCCGTACCATCAAATGCGAAAAGGGACAACTGGTAGAGAGCCAGCTTGCCACAGAAATAGACTTTGAGAGCTTAATGGAATAGGTACCTTTTTGCTTTGATGGCCAGACGCGGCAGAAGAGGAAGATTGTGCCTAAAAAGATGTGGAAATGATACAGGAGTTGCGCCAAACCCTTGATAAAACTTGGCAACCCCAGGTATACTCGATCCTTCAAAATCGAGCACCGTTGCACTTTCCGAATTTTCTTGTATAAAAGTATCTATGAGTAAAAACATTGCTCGATTGGCAATTCCCTCTTGGCTTGAAGTTGCCAACAGATAAATACTTTTCCCCCTATGACGAACAAAAAGTGCTGCGGCACAAAGAGTATTGGTCTGAGAATAGGCTCCATAAACCTCGCCATGTCCATTTGAAACCAGCCGGCTAACAAGCCGTCCCATTATACTCATAGCCTTAGTAGGTAAATCGCCCTTAATGTTTTCCCTCGTAAACGACAAAAAGGCGGCCACCCCAACACCCCGAACAATGGAAACTTGAAGAGCAAGTGCTTTGGCTAAATTTCGTTGATTATTCTTTCCATACTTCAGGTAGAGCTTTGAGTAGGTCTCAATTAAATCGAGCTGATATGTAACACGCCGAGTAATTTTGTAACCCGCAATTTTTTCAGCATTAGTGAATGTATTTAGGGAAATGTCTACCAACCTAATTTTTGATGGAATAAAAGCAAGAAAAGAATTTACCATGTCGGCGGAGAGTCCTATCGTTGAAAAAACCCCAAGTTGCTGCGTGAAAAATGGTTGATAAAGATAAGAGACGCCAAATTTTCGCGCCATGGTTAATGGCATTACAGCCGAATAATCGTCAAGAACGAGAGCATCCCAATCCTCGGACACCTCATCGAGATACCAAGAATAGGCATAAGCCATACCATTAATGGACTCGTTGATACAGCCATCCCACTTTTGGTGATCTATTTCACTATGCTTAACGAACCGAACGCTCACCTTTTTTCGCCTTTCATTAATCCAACCATAGCCTTAAATAGTACTCCCCAATTATTCCAAGGCACTTTATCAGAGAGTATCTCATTATGAAACACTATACTAAAGTCGCCACCGGTATTCTGCTGAATAGCATGGAGTCTGCCAAGTTCTTCAATTGCCTCCAAAGGATTCATTTTCAATTGGAAATTTAACGCTGAATCCATTGCCACAAAAGGATAAATTGCGAATTCTTCCTCAGTATTCGTTGTTAAATCGAAAAACGAAAAAGGCCGAGTTGTGCCTGCACGATATCCAACCCTATCGGAAAAACCCATTGAGAAGTCTGCTGTTATTCCTTCGTTCATCAACATTCTATAAGATGTAGGAAATCGAAATCGAAGAAAATGAAATCGTGAGAAGGTGGGCTTTGCTCCAGCAAGGCGGGTATATCGCTCAACTTCCTGATGCAACAAACCTGGGTTGTCCAACACTCCATATGAAGGATGAATTCCTACATTGCCTGATCTTGAGAGCTGCCGAACTAGGCGTTTAAATACTCTACTTCGCCAATTCGTTGGCCGATCAAACTTCGAAAGATTTCCCACATGCAGAAACCACTTAAGTGAAATATCCTCTCCTACTACCACCTGTTGTATGGCGCTGTAAGTGTCGAACGGATCGTGAGCA
>DATKTT010000074.1:0-7217 GCA_035530955.1 Williamwhitmania sp.
ATATTTTTATGCACAAACCCGTGAACAAAAATTTTCACAAATTTACTCTTTTTACTATTCAAGCGACACTTAAAACAAACTTTTTTGGAAAGATTGCAATCGTTTTAAATGTTCTTGTTTACAACCTATAGCTTACTAAACGGATAGTCCAAAGAACCATTCATCCAGAATGTTGTTAAACACATTGCTAGACTATTTACGGCATCAGCTATTAACTTTGAAAACAAAAAATGGCACTTATTAAATCGGTCAGAGGATATACCCCTATAATAGGAGAGAACTGCTACCTAGCAGAAAATGCAACAATTGTTGGAGAAGTAACCATGGGCAACGACTGCAGCATATGGTTCAACACGGTTCTACGGGGCGACGTTAACACCATCACCATTGGTAATCGAGTAAATATACAGGATGGAGCCGTTCTGCACTGCCTCTACCAAAAATCGAAGGTGTTAATTGGTAACGACGTTTCCATTGGGCACAACGTAACCATACATGGTGCAACCATAAAAGATGGGGCACTTATTGGAATGGGAGCAACAGTGCTGGATGGTGCAGTGGTAGGAGAAGGTGCAATTATTGCTGCAAATGCACTAGTGCTCAGCAATACCATGGTAGAGCCTGGCAGTATTTATGCCGGCGTTCCTGCCAAATTTGTAAAGAAAGTTGACCCAGCACAGGCTCAGGAGATCAATCAGAAGATTGCAAAAAACTATCTCATGTATTCGAACTGGTATAAGGAGTAATAAAAAAGGGTGGAAATAACTCCACCCGCAAGTGCCTTATTCTGGCATAATTACACACAAGGCCCTATCCGCTTTAGTAGCTGAGTTTATAAAGTCAACATAGGCGTTATATTTTTCAGCCGGATAGCTGTTTCTATAAACCGCCATCTCTCTTACAACAATTATCTTAGCACCTTTGCTTGTGCACGACAACTTGTAAGTTCCAAATTCACTTTCGATTGATTTCTTTTCGGGCATAGCCTCCACCTTAAATCCGGTAGGGATTGTGATTACAATGGTATCTCGATCTAACCAGCCCGATCCAATTTTAAAATCCATTTTTCTACTTGTGGGTTTGGCCAAAATTTTATCAAACGGATTAACAGGTACGGCTGGAACAAAAAGACGGCTGCCCGTTTTGGAAGCAAGTTTTGGCACCGAAGCTTTTACATAGCTGCTGGAAGTTACCGTATCTCCCTCAGAAACGGCAATGCCAAAATCAAGTATTTTAATCCCAGGCAAGGAGTATTCTTTGTAAAGAGCTTCCTCCTGATCCTTGCGAGAATACCACGCTTCAGGGAAAACATTCACCACCTGATTACCGTAAAATTTGGATTTTACTTCAAAAGAGGCATCGCCAGCCATATCAATGGCAACATCTATTCGACGCTCCTCCCTGTTGTCAGAAAATTTTCTAACGGGCGTTTTCACAAGCACGCCCCCTCTTTCTGTCACCATCAAGGCATACCTGTTAACTAATGAAGGCGGAACATAATAAAAGGGATTCCGCTGACTGGTGCATTCAAGCCAAACTGTATCCTTCTCCATTGGTATGGAAAGCACCACGTGGTTCATCTGATTCAAAGAAGAAAAATTCGGGAAGGTGATCTCGTGGCCTGCAACTCCAATTTCGGTATAGTAACCTTTAATACCGGCCACCTTCAACAGAGCTTTCGTGTAGTTGGTTAAAGCCTTACAATCGCCATAACCCGTTTCCTCAACAACGGTAGCTGGAAAAGGTTGCAAGCCTCCAATTCCTAACTGAATACTGACATATCGAGTTCGTGACTGCATATACTTATAAACCCGCTTAATAATCTCCCGCTTATCGGTTACACCAGCAACAAGCTCTTTAATCTTATCAATGGTGGCCGTAGGAAGCACATCGCGCCCTTCAATTAAATCACGCGTCCACCTTCCGGAACTTTTCCACGTAGTAAGGTCCCCCGAAGACTTATCAAAGAAGAAAGTTGAGGGGGCAAAAAAAACGCTTGGTAGAAAAGTATACTCATTAGGCAGGTAATCCTCATCACTATAAGCATCCTTGTTCGATATGCTCCAGCGGTAGTGAGTTACTTTTCCATTATTTGAAGAGTCTGGTGGATTAACGTTAAATTGTAAAAAGCGAAGCTTATAGCTACTCGGTACCTCAACAACCATTTCTGCACTTTGGAGAGATTGACGGTCATCGTCCATGGGCATCCAAGTTGGGAATCCAACGAATCCATTCATCTCTGTTTCATAGGTATAATCAACCGTATAGGGCAGCTTATTCGCAGTATAATTTACGTACTTTGCCCTAGAGTCATCATACAAAGTATATCCATTAACGAGGCTGAAATCCTTAATCTCGCTATTTTTTATCTTTTTTATTTCAACACCAAATTCATTATAAATCACGGCACTGGTAATGGACAACTTATTGAACTTATCATACGATTCAAACAACGAGGCCTGTTTCCTTCCGGCCTCAGTTAATACCGTCTTCACCACATGCACTTTCAAAATTGCCTTTGACTCACTTTGAATTAAGAGTTGCGTAGAATACTCCCTAATTACAATATCGGCATTCTTCACAAGGTCAGCAGGAATGGTCAAGGTAGGATATTTCACCTCTTTTGCCTGAAGCGAGTCACCAATTAAAACAAAAAAGCATATAAGATGCAGGAAATATTTCCTCATTTCTCAAAGGTTAATAACAATTAAAACTGCTGCGATTTCAAAAAAGCACGACTATGGATTAAATTTTTTTAAGTACAACCTTCTGTTGAAGTTTTGTAGCAATCTGATTGAAAAATTCCTTTAGGTTGGGATATTCTAATGGGGAATACACAATATTAGGAATTGTTAAGCGCGATACCACCACCAGCTTATCTCCATTAAGGGCACAGCTATAAATGAATTTACCTCCATTATTAGGCAAGGCAATGGTCATTGGCTTTGGCAAATCTTCCACCGTATATCCCTCGGGCACCACAAATTGGTTCATGTATGTTTCCTCCCGTGGCATACCAAAATTTATTGGAAATTTCCGATTAACATCAACAAAGGGATTTGTTGTATTTCCAAATCCAACACACGGGTCGATATACATTAAATTTCCTGCCACGGAAACAACGCCATCGGGTTTCAGATGAACTTTTACAGTAACCATTGGACTTCCTTTTTCGCCATAAGTAATCTTTAGGCTATCTGCCACATCTGAAGTAAAATCCTTCTTGATTTGCTTTTCAACATTGGCTTCGACATCATCCACCCCATACGCGGTTTGGAAGAATGTTGCAAAGTGGTCGGCAAAAATTTGTTGAAGATCTCCCTCCAACTCTCCTGCCGATGAAATGGTGAATGAACAGGACTGCCGAAGCTTTGAAATAAACCCTGGATCGAGAGAAATCCACCCATTGTGAGTCTCATCAACCATTCGACCTTGGCCATTAAGGTCAGCAAAAGGAAGGAGATCAATATCAGAAAAACGGGAAGTTGCATCAAGAAGGTAGGTTTTGCCGTCAACAATAACAGCAACAATTACATTATTAAAATTGGTAAGGGTAGGTCTTGCAGGATTAACAAGACCGTTGCCCCTTGTACTCAACACCACTGGAAATGCTGAAAGACCCACCTTTCTTAAAGCAATCACTAGATTCAGGTTTACCTCAGCTGAATTACCTGAACCGTCCTTATAAGCTCGCCTCACGCCATCTTTAGTAAACACCCGATAGCGATTGTTCCACTTAACCTTGGAACGAATAAAGTTGAAGGTGTTTAATATTTTATCCTCGGTGGTAGTGCCAACCGACAATGTGCTAAGGTCATCATCCATATAGCCACCGCCACTAAGTTGCTGACCAAAACTATCGTTTTGCAATAATTTTCCAATCACCTCTTCCCAAGTGGTAGAAAATGTTTGTATGGAGTGGCCCGGATGTGAATATTGAGCCAGTTCGAACTCTAAACGTGTAAAATAGTTATCAATATTATCAACAAATTTCTCATCCTTAAGTGCAGGAACGTTTTTTGCGACATAGGAATTTGTTGATGCACTATACTCTACGGTATAATTGTTATCTCCAGAATTACTGTCACCTGCCACTTTTGCCTCATGATGTGAAACAGATACACGTTTTGTGTAATTTCCTACAACAATTTTTGAAATCGGTTCAAATCCAAATGTTACAGTATTGTAAGTAAAATATTCTGGAATAGTGACCCTGTAGCTGCTATATACTACAGGTATTGAATACTGAAATTCCCATGAATACAAGTTAAAAAGGTAGTCAGAAAGTATGGTATATTGAAAGTCAATTACAGATCCAACTTTGCAATCGGGAAATGCAAATTTCTTTTTTGAATAATTGCTAGTTACCTCCTCTGTAATACCATCCCTTAAATTCACTTTTGATTTAACGACCTTCCCATTCTCCTCGTTGAAAACAACTGCCTCAAATTGGCTTAGTTTTTGAGATTTCCCGCCACTGCCGTAAAGTGGTATTTCAAGGTTAGCCCAATCAAGCCCCTCCTTGGATAATATTTTAATGCGGCCATGCCTTTCGTACTTAAGTTGCCAATCTTCAGCAAGATCACTAAAGAAGATTTCTGCATCACCATCATCAAACAAAAAGAGAGCTTCTGCTGTGGAATCTTTTGGATAAACCACCATCTTCATCTCCTCAGGAGACACCTTTCCATACTTGGAAACCTCGTTTTGGCCAAAGGTACACACTGCCATTAGCCAAACTAGGGTAAACAATAAAACAGACTTTTTCATTGTAATGCCATTAAGAACTAGGTTGTTTTTAAATTATACTTTTAAGCAGCGGCGATTTTAATATATTAAAGGTAAAAAATAAAATTATAAAACAAGCAACTCTGTTGAATTAATAATTTATGGTAGCCAGAAAACTGCTACACAAACCCCGAATAAATTGTAATGAGATAAGGTAATTAAGTAACGGCAGGCGGCGATAATTGTGGTGGGCAATTCCAGTAAAAAGATTATTAAAACAACGATACCTATATCAACAAAGTAGTTGCATCGTTACAATAATTAATCAGACAATTTATGAGTGGTAAACCTAATTTTTCCTTGAATCGGAACACTTTGTATAATTTGCCCAACAAGCAGCTGCAAGGTAGTCAATGAGCCACTAGCATAAAAATGGTAGAATGGAGACTTCGACGGTGAATTGTGAAGTGTTTGGTAAATTCGTTCTACCTGCATAGCAACCGCAGGTGATGGATTTACAACTGTAATCTGCCCATTCGAAACTTGCTGGATTGCCTTTTCTAAAAAAGGATAGTGTGTGCAACCAAGCACCAAATGGTCCGCTCCTGCATCGATCATTGGATCAATATAATGATGCAGCAAATCCAGAACCTGATCAGAAGAAAAATCGCCGGATTCAACTAGTTCAACAAGTCCATTTCCGGGTTGGATAATCATTTGTACATCGGAGGCAAATCGCTTACTTGTCTCCTGGAATAGCCTACCATTAAAGGTGCCACTCGTGGCAAGCACGCCAATTACTCCTGTTGTAGAATTTAATGCTGCAGGCTTAACTGCTGGCTCCATTCCCACAAAGGGAACTGGATACTTTGCTCTCAAAAAATCAATCGCAGCGGCCGTTGCTGTATTGCAGGCAACCACAATCATTGAAGAGCCTTTGCTCAACAAAAAGTTGGTTACCCTATCGGCCAAAATAATTACCTCCTCTTGGGATTTCTCACCATAGGGACAATTGGCATTATCGGCGTAGTATAGAGTGCTTTCATTTGGCAACAGGGCAATAATTTCCTTCCAGACCGAAAGTCCACCAACACCTGAGTCAAACACTCCAATAGTTGCCATTATGTACTAAAAAAAGAAAGGGCCACTCCTTTCAGAATGGCCATTCCCGTATTTTACAATATTGAATTACTTGGTAATTCCCAACTCTTTTTTAACCAAAGCCGTAATATCAATACTCTGCGTATCGGAATAATAAACAATACCAGGAGTACCAATATCAAAGATATAGGTAAAGCCATTGGCCTTAGCTACTTTTTTTATGGCTTCATTTGCCTTGTCAAGGATAGGTTTAAAGAGGTCTGATTGCATTTTCTGGTAGTCATCCTGTGCAGTTGTCTGGAATTCCTGAATTCGCTGCTGGAGATCCTGTAACTCCTTTTCCTTTGCATCCTTAATGGCTGGAGTTAGACCATCCTTTTTTGCAAGGTATGCTTGATACTTGTTGTTGAACTCTGTTTGTAGGTTCTCTAACTCACCAGAAAGTTCAGTTCCATAATTCTTCAACTTAACCTCGGCACTATCCTTCTCTGGCATCAGAGAAATAACCTGCTGAACATTAATATGTCCGAATTTAAAACTTTGAGCCTGAACATTTCCCGTTAACGAAAAGCATGCCATCATGGCTGCTACTACGATAAGTCTTCTCATTTTACTAGTGGGTTTGTTTGTTACAAATTTACGAAAATTCTAATATCTATTTATAGCCGAGTCGTTGCAACACTTCATCGCTCTTGTCATACTTCGGATTGGAATAGAGCACCGATGGGTTATTTGCCACGTCAAAAATGGCTGCATAGCCACCTTCAGCGGCCAAATCCTTTACAGCATTGTAAACTTGATCCTGAACCGGTTTAACCAGCTCTGCCCTCTTTTTAAAGAGCACTCCATCGGGGCCAAAATAGTTGCGTTGCAAATCTTGTGCATCCTTCTGAAACTGTGCTATGTCCTGCTCCCTTTTATTTCGCATATCCTGTGTGAGCAACACCCGCTCTGCTTGGTATGATCGAACCATATCATCTAGAGTAGTAAACCTTGTCTCAACCTCCTTCTGGTATTGGGCAGACAACTTATCAAGTTGCTCTTGAGCAGCCCTAAACTGAGGAATCTTTTTAAGAATATAATCGGTATCAACGAATGCAAATTTCTGGCCAAAAGCTACTGCGGTGGCAAAAAAAAGCACGGACATCAAAAATATTTTCTTCATTGCTCCCAATTTTTAAAATGGCATACCAATAACAAAGTGGAAGTTTGACCCGCCTGCACCAGGATATGTTGCAACATTATCAAATCCGTATCCCCAGTCAATCCCAAGTTGACCCAGCATTGGGAGGAATAATCTGATACCAACACCAGCAGATCGTTTTATAGCAAATGGGCTAAATTGAGTAAAATCGTACCATGCATTACCCCCCTCAATAAAGGTCAAC
>DATKTT010000075.1:0-6933 GCA_035530955.1 Williamwhitmania sp.
TCAAGTCAAACAAGAGGCGAAGGGTATCTTACCTATCTGCCATTCGGGAATCTCAACCTTTACTTCACCTCTGGAGGAATGTATCAAACCGATAAGCACTGGGGAAACTCGTATCAGGTAAATCAGGAGGTTGGGTTTAAAGTTTTCAAATTCCTGTGGATGGAGCTTGGGGTTGTTGGTGGCGACGCATTTCTCTATGCCCGCAATCAGGGACTGGCCATGAACAACTCATTCCAGGTGCCAGCTACAACGGCATACAGTAACCTTATTGTTTTGCTTGGGAAGCATGTTAGCGTTACCCTATCGCCATACTACAGCGAAAACAATCTCTATTTGTGGGATTTTGACACCTACTCTAAAACCAACAGGCAGGCTGTTAATGCATTTGGATGTTCATTTAAGTTAACTTATAAAATCAGGTAATCATGAAAAAATACTTAGTATTAGTAGCGTTAGTCCTTTCGGCCCTAGTGTCGAGCGCGCAGGACAATTCGAAGTTAATTGCAGCGTTTGGCGACAGCTATGCCAAGGAAAAGCAGGGAAAGTATTCCGAGGCCGCTTCCGCATTGAAGGCATACTACGATGCATCCTCCTATGAAATTAACCTCCGGTTGGGTTGGCTTACTTACCTGCAAGGGCAGTTTTCCGAATCGTTGGGGTATTACAATAAGGCCATTGAGCTGATGCCTTACGCCATTGAACCAAAGCTGGGCGTTGTGCTGCCAGCATCGGCCTTGGGAAATTGGGACTTGGTGATGTCCACCTACAACAAAATTCTCGCCATAGATCCCAACAATACCCTTGTTCTATACCGAATGGGGTATATCTTCTATGAAAAGAAGGATTACGGTCAGGCATACCAATACTTCGAAAAGGTGGTTAATCTTTACCCATTCGATCACGATACCGTGCTTATGCTGGCTTGGACGAATCTTAAGATGGGTAAGACCCGGGAGGCAAAGATTCTTTTCAATAAGGCCTTGCTCTACAACCCGGGCGACGCCTCAGCAACGGAGGGGCTTAAGCTTATAAAGTAATTCGCACACTATTTTTGAGCAGCGAATGGTCCTTATTGGGCCATTCGCTGCTTAGTTTTTACTCCTTGCTTACCTACCGAACTACTCTTACTTTTCGTCATAAACATCGGTTGCCACTTGCTTCGTTGAGACCTAACTTGGCATCACAGCGTACGTCGGTAAAACTTTGGTGCTCAGTAGTGCGCAAGAGTATTCGTTTTAATATTTGTTGTGGTATTGGAATAATTTCTAGATTTGATTT
The DNA here is from genome assembly GCA_035530955.1 of Williamwhitmania sp. Taxonomy (GTDB): domain Bacteria; phylum Bacteroidota; class Bacteroidia; order Bacteroidales; family Williamwhitmaniaceae; genus Williamwhitmania. Next base: position 1,279 of record DATKTT010000075.1, read on the forward strand.
GTAGACAAACATTGAAGAATGTTGCACTAGTAAACCCAATAATGGAGAATATACATTGCTGCTGCTAGTTCTAACAAATCGAATATTTTCAACGAATGACATTAGATTTAAACAAAACACTTCAGCAACTTGATGGGCAGAATTTCGGTAAATCTTCGGATGAATCTCATCTCGTTACAACCATTCAGCAGCTGCGAAATATGCCGCTCAAGGATTTTTCTGCTGAAGACCTACGAATGGTTATTGGGCAGAATTTCAACCTTGATGTTCTAATACCGCTTGCACTGGAAAGGCTTAAGGTTGATATCTTAACTGAGGGGGATTTCTATCCTGGGGACTTATTAAAAGTCGTGCTAGATTGCGATGCTAGATATTGGACTAGTCACAGAGAGCAATGGGTGACTTTGATCGACTTGTATGCGTTGCATAATTCTGTATTTGAGAGCGATAACGCTTATCGACAAATAAGGCGAAGTTTTGAACTTTTCGAGAAAATTTGAGGCAACAATTCCATCCATCGATTGCTCATATCCAAAAATTCTTTACATTGCCTTCTACCGGCTTCGCCGCGGTCGGTTTAGTTAACGTCTTATCTTTCTGCCATGAACGTTGATATCCGCCCCGAGACGGCATCCGATTATCACTCCATACGTGAGGTGGACGATTTAGCCTTTGACCAACCCAACGAAGGGCTTCTTGTGGTAAAGCTTCGCATGAATCCCTCGTTTTCGCCAAAACTTTCACTCATCGCACAAATAGAGGACAAAACCGTAGGGCACATCCTTCTCTTTCCAATTACAATTGTGGATCGTAAGCATAACCACACCTCTCTGGCTCTTGCTCCAGTGGCGGTGATTCCCGAAATGCAGAATTGTGGCATAGGTAGCACGCTCATCCGTGCTGGGCTAAAGGCGGCAACAGCGGAAGGTTATTCTTCGGTTATCGTTCTTGGTCACCCCGATTTTTATCCTCGCTTTGGTTTTAAACCTGCAAGTCGCTGGAATATTTATCCACCCTTTGTTATTCCCGATGAGGTGTTTATGGCCATGGAGTTGGTACAGGGTGGCCTGGCAGGTGTGTCGGGAAAGGTGTTGTATCCACCCGAATTTGATGAGGTGGATTAATCGGTTGGAGATGTTTGCTATGCCTGCCTCTACACCATCATCTACTGACCTACTCATTGCCGAAAATTTATTCTGCTTTTGGGAATTGGTGGGACGTTGCTCTAAAACCTTGCAGGAGCAGCAGGGCTATAGCTTCATTAACCTTTCGCAGTCCGACTGGCCCTGTCGTATATTCCGTTTGCAGCAGAACATTGGAGTTGAGTTTGTTGCGACAATGGTAACGAAGATGCGAACAGGGGAACTGCCACACCGCATTACACTTGCCGAATACGATGCTGCCATTCCGCTGCTGGAGGATGCTGGTCTCGTACAGGTGTTTTCGCAGAAGGGGATGGCAATTCAGCTGAATGATGCTCAACTTCAAGAGCCATCTGGCATTGAATTTATTCAGGTGAAAACGCAGGTGGATGCCGCTCGTTTTGCCATGGTGGCCTCTGCCTCTTTTGGGTATTGGGTTGCGCCAACGATGATAGGTTCGCTGGTTGGGCAAAGCAGTGTTGTGATGCTTCTAGGACTGGTTGATGGTTCTGAGACCTGCTGTGGCCTAGCTTTTTTCGACTTAAGCGGTCATGCCGGTCTGCACATGATAGGCACGCTACCCGAAAACCGTGGTCGTGGGTTCGGGGGCATTATTACTCAAAGGTTGATGGCGGAGTGCCAACAGAGAGAAGTGTCTCTTTGTGTGCTGCATGCCTCGCCAGCAGGAGCACCAGTTTATGAGAGGCTTGGATTTGAAACCTACGGAAATATTGTAACTTATGCGGCGTTAGGTAATAAGTAAATTAACCTATTACAATGAATCGAAATATATTAGCAGCACTGATGGTGATGACCGTGGCGGCTTGCAGTCGCAGCGACCATTTTCGCCTCAGCGGAACGGTTACGGGTATCGATACCGGCATGGTGGTGCTCAGCCGCTTCGATGGCAACAGCATGGTGCCAGTGGATAGCACGCCGCTACAGCATGGACAGTTCTACTTTTTGGGAAGGGTTGACTTGCCGGAGCTCTATTCAATTTCCATAGCATCGAAGTACCGGACGTTACCTCTATTTGTGGAGAACACCGATATCACCATTCACACCCAAATCGATAGCCTGTCGCGGGCTGTTGTATCAGAATCGAAGAGCAACAGGGTGTATGCTAAGTTTAAGTCCATGAAGAGTCGGTTTGCCGACCGCTTCTACCTGCTGCAGCAGCAGCTCACGGTTGCCATTCGCGATAACGACAACACACGCGAGGCCGATATCAACAGGGAGATGGAGCGGATACGCCGTAAATATCCGGTTGCAGTGGATAGTTTTGTTGTTGCCAACCGTGGTAGCTCAGTTGCTGCCTACGTATTGCTTACCGAGCGTTCCCGAGGTTTGTCATCGACCAGGATGGAAGAGTTGGTTGGCAAATTGCGCTCGTCCATTCGTTCCTCAGTGTATGTGGTGGCCTTACGGAAGTTAATTACCGACATGCAAATGGTTGAGGTGGGAGGGGATGCTCCCGACTTTACCTTGCCCGACAGCAGCGGGCAGCCTGTTTCCCTTTCGTCGTTTCGGGGAAAGGTGGTGCTACTCGACTTCTGGGCATCGTGGTGCGGACCATGCCGCATGGAAAACCCAAATTTATTGAAGTGCTATCAGCGTTTTCATCCCGAAGGATTTGAGGTGTTAGGCGTTTCCATCGACGACAACCGTGAGGGCTGGATACGGGCCGTTAAGAGCGATAGCCTTCCTTGGACAAACCTATGTGACTTAAAGGCTTGGAATGGCCCCGTAGCGCGCCGCTACATGCTCACCTCAGTTCCTCATAACCTGCTGCTCGACCGTAATGGACGGGTGGTTGCCACCGATTTGTATGGCTCCGACCTCTTGCGTAAGGTGGGCAACGCAATGCGGTAAAATAGGAATGGAAGTTAGAAGAATTTGACAGATTGTAGAGATGCAAGATCTTGCTTATAATAGGAGTTATACAACTAAAACCGATGATTCTATTCCCCTTTCAACCTAAGCGGGAAATCCATTTTGAAACCTCGAAGAGGTTTAATATGAATAGCCATGGGCTTGAGCCCATGGAACAGAAACCCCTTCTAAGAACAAACGGTGCACGCTCCTCCGCTGTTCAATGAACTGAAACGGCTATGCACCATAATAACCGAAAGGCATTAAGGGCTCCATCATTCTCAAAACCTGTCCGTCTACTCGCGGATTATCTCTTAGCGCCTTAATGGGCTTTGTTTGAGCGGATAAAAGGAAGAGCCGCATTGAGCGACTCTGAATATGCAAAACAGAAATTTTATAGATTAGCCCAAATTCCTTCTTTGGCAACTAGCTGCGAAACCATCTCCTCTGGGGTAGCAGGATGGTAGCCAAATTGCTGCTCAAACTTTTCACTGTTGAAGAGGTAGTCGCGGTCGTACTGGTAAACCATCTCCTTAAACTCACCAATAACTGGCACAAAGAGTCCGGCCAGGCTCATCATCCATTTGGGTAGTACGCTATACCTAGGTTCCACATTCATCTCGTGAGCTATTAGCTCCACCCACTGCTTACCTGTAAGGTGAACCCTGCTGGTGGGCAGATGCCACACTTGTCCATAGGCATTGGGTGTATTGCCAAGCATGGCCGTCCCCTTGGCAGCATCCACCGAGTAGGTGTAGTTGTGCAGCTTGTTGGCATTGGCAAAAAGGTTTGCCTTTTTACCCTTCGCTAGGTTTTTGTAGACCATCTCCACCAGAACGCTGTTCTTGGGGCTGAAAAAGTCGGCGGCACGGGCAATAAGAGCATTAAGTCTTCCGGATGCAACCTCATCCAGTATCATTTGGGCAATTTGTGCCCTTACCTCACCCTTTTTGCTGGTAGGTCGTACTGGAGTTTGCTCCGTTATGTTGCTCAGGTAGTCACGGTCGTACATGTAGATGTTGTCGAAGAACACCAGCCGTGCATTGTTGGTTACACAGGCATCAATGGTGTTCCGCATAAAGGTGGGCCACTTTTGCTGCCAGACCTTGGCGCTGTATTCAAAACCTATGGTAATGTAGACAACTTTAGAACCCTCTACAGCCTTCATTACCTGAGCGCGATCCGTAAGGTCGGCTGGGAATAGCTGGTCAGTGGAGTTTACGCTCTTTGGATTTCTACTCACCAGTCGTATGCTGCTGGTGTAGTGGGTGAGCTCCCGGGCAAGCTCTGTGCCAATGGCTCCGTTTGCTCCTAAAATAGTTTGCATGGCAATACGTTTTTAACATAAAACAGCCATTGCCACTGAAAGTTTTATGGGAACCAATAAGAAAGTATAAAGTTTATGTGAAGCATTAGAAATTACTTGCTATTGCTAGAACTTCATCTTGTATTTGGTTGTTTCCTTGCCCAGCGAAATGCGCTTCAGCCTGCTACGAATCATGTTTTTCCTAACGGGTGCAATCTTATCCACGTAGAGAATACCATCGAGGTGGTCGTACTCATGCTGAATAACGCGGGCAGTCTCGCCACTGTATGTGGTCTCCTGTAATTCAAAATTGCGGTTAAGGTAGCGAATGGTAATGGAGATGGGGCGTTCTACCACCTCGCTCAGCGAGGGGATGCTGAGGCAGCCTTCATAGTCGCTCCACATTTCCTCCGAGTGCCAAAGAATCTCTGGGTTGATAAAGGTTTCTATAATTCCTTCATCGCCAATGAATAGGTCGGCCATTTCCCTGTCGTCGGGGTCATAAACTTGCTTGGTGTCCACTATAAATAGGCGAAGGTCAAAACTAACTTGAGGGGCCGCAAGCCCCATCCCATGTGCATGGTAGAGGGTTTCCCACATGTTTGTTACCAGTTCTTGTACTTCGCTGTTATTCTCCGCAATTCCTTTACACTCCTTGCGTAATATGCTTTGCCCATAGGCCACTACCGGTAGTATCATCGTTGCTTGAAAAAATGTTAACAATCTGATCAAAGATGCCATATAGGGATTGGCCTCTATGCGTTGAACCCAATATTGGCGCCATTGTTTAAAATAATTTGCAAAAATAACCTTTTGGTATATAATTTGATAGAATAGTTGCGTTTTAATGTTGATTATTTCACGGTCAACTTAGAATACCAATCTAAACCTTGACACTATGAGACTCCTTATTCTCCCTATATTGCTTATAGCGCTGTTTACCAGCTGTCAGAAAGAAGCTAGCGATAGAGTATCTCCTGTAAGTGGAAAGCTCCAGAAGATTTCGGAGAAAGACACCAGTAAGAGCGGCGCCTTTGCCGACAGCATTGGCAACAGCACAATCATCAGCTACTCCTACGACGCCGCATCACAAAAGCTAACCATAACCCACCAAAACGCTTGCTTCAGCTGCTCGTGCGATTCCATTCGCTGCCATGTTACCAATAGCGGCAACAGCATTATGGTGGAGGAGCGTGAGTATAACGGCAACTCCTCGTGCCTTTGCCTATACGATCTTAAGGTGGAGGTTGATGGCGTTACCCCCGACGTTTACCTGCTCCACGTTATTGAACCCCACTTGGGCGAACAGGCTCCTATCCGGCTCAACCTCGACCT
>DATKTT010000076.1:0-8734 GCA_035530955.1 Williamwhitmania sp.
TCCATTGTTTGTTAGGTAGCGAAGCTGCAGCAGAATGTTTTGGTTTGTGGTGTCGCCTTGCCATTGCGATACAAAGCAGGGAAATGTGATTTTGGTAGCGTGAATTTCCTGATTTGTAACCAGGTTTTTTCCAATGGTAATATCTTGGCGTGTTGGCTCTAAGGAGCCACTCTGTGCAAAGCTGCTAAAGGAGGTAAGCAGCGCAAATACTAGTAATGCAAGTTTATTCATGATTTTGTGTGTAAGCAATAGGGAACAATATTTAAAACATTCGTCTACGGCAAATAGTATGCCGGGTTAAAAGTAAAAATTAAAGTTGGGTTAATTCTTATAAGGATAAAGTAAAGAAGCACCCTTTTTGTTTCATCTGGAGGGAAATGTTTTAACGAAGGGGTGAATGCTCCTTCCAGAGTTACCCGCTTTACGCTAAAGGTCTGCTGCTACTGCGCGGCAGACCTTTTTCTTTTTTGTGGGGGTTAGGTTGGGGGAGAAGAGGAGGGGGCTAAGTGCAGTGCGGGTTTTCGAAGCACTGCAACCTGACTTGCCAGGTAGTTTGCTGTTAGCGGCTGGCGTTTTTATTTAGATTCAACCGCTTTGTTTACTTTTATTCCGCTGATTGGATTCCCTTCTATAATTTGTGAATATTCATTATCATCGATATCCGTGAAAAATAGTTTAACACTCACATTACACTGTGCAAGTTTCAGATTTGGAGGAGCATTAAAATGTATTTCAAAACTTTTATTTGTTTCTATTTCCCTGTCTATAAACAGGCTGATATTATTGGAACATGAATTTGTTTCTAATTCTTCAAATCCGGTAATCTTGGCGGTTCCTCCTTTATTATTAAAAAAGCAATTCATATGCGCTGGTCCCCTTGCAGCTCCATTCATTTCTATTCTTGGGCGAATATCAAACTTTCTACGTTTATCCTGTAATTCCATTTGTTCCTCTTTTAACCTCGAATCGGATTCAATTATTGATAATGACTTTTGTAATAAATTAATATGTTCGACCTGTAATTGATTTCCTTCTATCATTTGCTCTACTTGAGCGGCTAAATGCTCAGTTTGATTCTCAGATTGTTTTGCGAGTTGAGTCAAACTATCAATTTGTAATTGGTTGTCATGACTTTTACGAAATAATTGTATGAACCCAATTAGAGCCGCTACTATTGCAATCAAAGCACCTGCAGATTGAATCCAATCGGTTATTGGTATTCCTCCAAATTCTAGATTTTTATTTATCTCAAACAGTATCATCTTGCTAAGTCTTTAAAATTGTCGCCAACGAGTGTATAAACGCAATCATGTTTATTTCGTCAATAGTTGGAATAAAATTGCACCTTACACAAATATAGAAATCTTTACCACAACTCTTTTAAGACCGAAGGGGATTTAAGGCTATGGCTATTGGTGGTTTAGTGGGGGGGATTTGGGATACTTACATTAGCAGGACGTTTGTGTATCTGTTTCACGCAAAGAGCGCAAAGAAGGCGCAGAGCTCGCAAAGGCCTCGCGTGCTTTGCGTAAACCCTTGGCGTGCTTTGCGTGACAAAATTCTGCTCATCAACCATTCTCAATTTCATGAGTCCATATTCTAAAGCGCTTTGCATTAACGGTTGGGTTGGGAGGTGGCTTATGGTCACGCCTACGTATGGAGAGCAAGTGGCTCTGCCTGTTGGGTTAGTGGGTGGGGAGGGTTGGTAGATTGGCGATAGTTTTATTGAATTACACAATCTTTTATTTTTATTCTCTTCAGCTTTCCTTTTATTCTATATGTGCCGTCTGGAATAGGATTTATTGGGTTTGATGCAACAATTCGGTCGCCAGATGAAATTTTCTTTAGATTATTCTGTTCCACCTTAATGGTTATTCCTTTATTCAAAGAATAATCCACCATAATTGATAATTTCTCTATTTTACTTTCTTTAATGGTGTAGATATAATTGTGTTTATCAATTAATCTTGTATCGCTTATCAATTGCCCATTAATTCTCACTACTTTACTTATATTTTCCTCTTTGAAAAATTCATTGCCATCTTCAATAAGAATTTCCATCCCTTTTTTGCTTCCTAACCTTAAGTTCTTAGCTACTTTGACGATGTAATTATTCTTTATGTAGAAAGACAAATGAGAATCATATGTCATGTAGTGTCCATTCTCAAGTTTTTTAGGTCTATATAAATCATCAATTTCTTCAACTTCCTTTCCAATTAAATGCTCTGGATTATTAGATAAGTCAATTGTCGAAGCATCAATTATATGTACTCTAATTCCATTGTAAATACTGATTTCTTTAATTTTCAATTCTTTGCATCTTATTGTATTGAAATAACTGGGAATATTGTAATCTGGTAAGGAATTTTCATTTGCTAAAGCAATAAATTCATTATTTGTACCATCAATTTTTAGAATAATTACATTTTCATCGATAAATTGCTCCTTTAATAAAAGTTTATCATCTACGCGGTCGATTAATAACGCCATTGCTTCTGGAAAGTACTCCCAACTTCCTTCCTTTACTTTTCCATTTTTTGATAAAATTAATCTATTATCGCGTTTAAATATAAGTTTCTGGATTTCTCCCTCCTGATCTATTAAAGCCCATGGTTTATCAACCAAGATTCCTTTCTTTTTTAACGAAAGGCTCTTTTCTGCAAAAGTTTTTATATAATAGTTGAGTATTTCGTTCATATTTTGGTTTTATTATGTGCTACAACGAAGCGTATACGCACAATTGCGTTTATACCGTCAATCGGTGGAATCAAATTGCTTCATACACAAATATAGAAATCTTTACCACAACTCTTTTAAGAGCGAGGGGATTTTAAGTTCATTGGTGGTTGAGTGGGAGGGATTAGGGGATACCTTACATTAGCAGCAAGCTTGTGCATCTGTTTCACGCAAAGAGCGCAAAGAGGGCGCAGAGTTTGCAAAGGCTTAGCGTGCTTTGCGTGACAAAATTCTGTTATGTTCTGCAATTCGGGTCATTCCTCTGCTGTTTTATTTGTTGGGTTGAATTTGTCATCGTTCCATTTTGAGGGGTTATTGATAATGTATTCCGATATGGTTTGAAACGATTGTTCGTTGCGTATGATGTGGTCGTAAAAACGCGATTGCCATGCAAAATTGAACCCCAACCGGTGTGCGTGTTTCGATACCGCCGATTTATATGAACCGATAATGGATGACAACGTGTTTTTACCCTGGTTTTGAAATCGTTTTTGCCCAATGGTTTGTTGTGGGGGTTGCGGGGATTGTTGGGATTGGGGGGATTGTAGAGACAACGCATGCGTTGTCTCTACGCATGCGCCGCCATCCACGTATGCGTCGCCATCCGTGATGTTGTTCGTTTCAACGGTTCCATTGCCATTCAATATCAATATGCCGTGCACATGGTTGGGCATAACCACAAATTCGCCCAATTCAATGTTTTGGGTATGGTTTTTAATTTCGTGCCATAAAATGTCGGCAATAATACCCACACCCGATAGATTCATTTTTCCATTTACCACGTCACCAAAATGGTTTTCCCTGCCCTTTGTGCAAATGGTTACAAAATAGGCCGCAGGTTGCCCATAATCCCAATGCTGCAATCGGGTAGACGGTATGCGGTATTTATTTTGAAATTTGACCATACTGGTTTTTGATAATCGCGAACGAGCGGGTCTACGCAATTGTTCTTTAGCCATTTGTTGAAATGGAACTGCCCCTTACACAAATATAGAAATCTTTACCAGAACCCTTTATCCTAGCAGAATGATATTAAGGCCATTGGTGGTTTAGTGGGGGGCGTGCGTGTCACGCAAAGAGGGTAAAGAGTGCACAGAGTTCGCAAATGCTTAGCATAAACCATGCTACCGGGTTCAATTACCATTTAATATGCAAAATTACGGGTACAATAATTGGCAAATTGACAGCCATATGGAAAAGAATGCTATACTTGAGACCATGGTTCATTCGTAAGTAACCATTGATTAATCCTAACACTATTTGAGGCCCGCCAAGGATGAATGAGAATGCCAGAATGTAATTTACATTTCCGGTAAAATTAGATGCATGCAACAATCCGAAAAGTATTGATGAGCCGTAAAAGAAGTACTTGAACTTGCTAGCGATAAATAATTCTACCTTGTTTCTGGTAAATATGGTTACTAAAAGGAGTAATCCGAGCACAAGAACGGATAACAGTATAGCTAGAATAAACTTTGAGCTGTATATAAAGAATACACTCAACGCTATTGCAGTGATTGTAAATAGAAGAATGCTACTCCACTTAAACCGAAGCAACGATCGGAAAATAACCTCCTCATAGAAAGGAGCAAGTAGTACGGCAAATAGAATTATCTTCAGTGGTGAACATTCTGGGGTATATTGCACTAGGTGAAATGCTATGCGAACGATAGAAATAACTACTATAATTGCAATTGATGCTAATAGATACAAGAAGTACAAAACTATAAACTTTATAGCTGACAGCTTTCTGCTCTCGCAATAAAAAGGGTTTTTGAGATAACTAATAAACGAATCCATTGTGCTTAATATTTTAATTTCACTATTTATTCAACATGCGTTGTTTACCAAGGTTAACCTAATGATTGCATTAGGAATTAACGTATATACTCAATCCACTTACTACATGCAGTCCATGGTTTTGTTTCGTGCGGTTTATCCCCCGTTACCGAAAGCGAACAATAACTAAATTTGTCAGAAAAGACCAACCATTGCTAATACAAAGAACTACACTAATAGCCTGAAATGGGTAAATACAATCATTTTTCATTGTCCTCAAGAAAGAAGATATCTTCAACTTTGACGTTAAAATACTTTGCAAGTCTTAAAGCTAAAACAGTGGAAGGAATGAATTTTCCAAGCTCTATTGAGTTAATAGTCTGCCTTGAAACATTTAAGGCATTTGCTAAATCAGCTTGAGTTATGTTTCTTTTTGCTCTTTCAACCTTTAACCAATTCTTCATCTTACGAAGTTAACATTGCCTGCACTATGTGAATAAAAAAGGAAGTTCCAATAAGTAGCATTATGATAACTAGCAGCTTATCAGACCAATTTTTTTTCCTTGTTCCTTCTTTGAAAATGAACACTGGATTATAGTAATTGGCTAAATGATAGATTATTAAGTAAACTATCAGAGATGAATTAGCAATATATATTGATTCAAAATTAAATTTGTAAATATAATTAATTGAAATTGCTGCTAATAAACATTTAAAAGTTACTTTTAATGAAAAATATCTTATTGCTTGAGATCTCTCGTCATCAACTTTATCTTTACTAAATGCCGCCATAAATAGCGCAAGCATAGTATAGATATTAACTAAGCTAACATGCATATGTTGGATTGAGCCCGTTACCTTAGCAATAATTTCCAAAACAATAAAAATTCCGGCAAAAATTAGCCCTGTTCTTCTAATAGAATGCTCATTTAAAGCAAATAGATTAGGTCCTTTCATGTAGTGTTGTTTTAAATTCCTACAAATGTAAAGCATACTTGTCATATATGCAAGTTTAATTGTCATAAAGTATAAAATAGGAGTCTAAATAACATGCATGACTGGCTTGGTGCAATTTAAATAAGTTTGCCTATAGCGAGCGTATAAGCCTAATTGAGCCTGTTTCTCCATTGGGCGCTCCTTTCATTATTGTTTGCACATTCAATGGTGATGCACCTGCTGCAGTCAACTTAATATGACTATCTTTGCGCCTTCAAAAAAATTGGTGCAATGATTACAGTAGACGGACTTACGGTGGAGTTTGGTGGGACAACCCTTTTCAAGGACATTTCGTTTGGCATAAACGATAAGGATAGAATTGCCTTGATGGGGAAAAATGGTGCGGGTAAGTCTACCTTGCTGAAAATTATTGCCGGTGCTCGAACGCCCACCCGTGGAAGAATATCGGCGCCCAAGGATGCAGTAATTGCCTACCTGCCACAGCACCTGATGACGGAGGATAACCGCACCGTTTTTGAGGAGACGGCACAGGCTTTTGCCCCCATTTTGGAGATGGAGCGCCAGATAGAGGCCATGAACAATGAGCTGGCAACCCGAACCGATTACGAATCGGAGAGCTACTTTCAGCTGATTGAGCAGGTGTCCACCCTCTCCGAAAAGTACTACCATATTGAGGCCATCAACTTCGATGCAGAGGTAGAGAAGATTCTGCTTGGACTGGGGTTTGTAAGGGCGGACTTTACGCGACCAACCAGCGAATTTAGCGGTGGCTGGCGCATGCGCATCGAGCTGGCCAAGATACTGCTGCAAAAGCCGGACCTCATTCTCCTCGACGAGCCTACCAACCACCTCGATATAGAGTCCATTCAGTGGCTTGAGGAGTTCCTTACCAACAGCGCCAATGCGGTTATCGTGATTTCGCACGACAGGGCCTTTGTGGATAACATTACCACGCGGACCATTGAGGTTACCATGGGGCGCATATACGACTATAAGGTAAACTACTCCAGCTACCTGGAGCTACGGAAGGAGCGACGCGAGCAGCAGCAGAAGGCCTTCGACGAGCAGCAGAAGATGATTGCCGATACCACGGTGTTTATCGAACGGTTTAAGGGAACCTACTCCAAAACGCTACAGGTTCAGAGCAGGGTTAAAATGCTGGAAAAGCTGGAGATTGTGGAGGTTGACGAGGAGGATAACTCGGCACTTAGGCTAAAATTTCCGCCATCGCCACGCTCGGGAAGCTATCCGGTAATACTCGATGGCGTTTCAAAAAGCTATGGTAGCCACAACGTATTTGCCAATGCATCGCTCACCATTGAGCGGGGCGAACGGGTTGCGTTTGTGGGGAAGAATGGCGAGGGGAAATCGACGCTGGTAAAGGCCATTATGAGTGAAATCGATTTTGACGGAACGCTCACCATTGGCCACAACGTTATGATTGGCTACTTTGCCCAGAATCAGGCCTCCATGCTCGATGAGGAGCTCACCGTTTTTCAGACCATCGACGATGTGGCAAGGGGTGAGATTCGCAATAAAATACGGGACTTGCTTGGAGCCTTTATGTTTGGTGGCGATAATTCGACCAAAAAGGTGAAGGTGCTTTCGGGTGGGGAGCGAACGCGGTTGGCCATGATTAAGCTGCTGCTGGAACCCGTTAACTTTCTCATTCTTGACGAGCCTACCAACCACCTCGACCTTAAAACCAAGGATATTCTCAAGAGCGCGCTGATGGACTACGATGGAACGCTTATTCTGGTATCGCACGACCGCGATTTTCTCGATGGCTTGGTAACAAAGGTGTATGAGTTTGGCAACCATAGGGTAAAGGAGCACCTGAGCGATATTCGCGGTTTCCTCGAAACCAAGAAGATGGAGCATCTCAACGAGCTGGAGCGGAAGTAGGAGAAGTTCATGGCATCAGTCAGGGGGTGACTATTTTTCGGATACAAAAAGTCACCCCCTGACTAAGGCTAAACTTACTATCAGATTCTATTGTGCGGTTTGGACTTCAGGTCCTATTCCATGGTTATGCCCATTTGCCACCTCGCAATTGGGTTTTTGCTATATTTACGGTAGCAACAGGCTGATAAAAATTCTTTGAAACTATTCCGTTCATAACTAAACGTAAAACGAACTATGCTATTCTCAAGGCTATCTTTAATGATTGTGATTATGTTTTTTGCATTACTTGTAATAAATGTGATTTATGTTTTGGCGTCTGTTGTCCTTTTGTTGTTCGGCTGTTTAAGTGCACTTCTACAGCCAGTAATGATCGTTCTGATACCTTTGGAGTTGTTCACATGTATGTTTAGTCTGCTTTACGCATGTGATTATAATGATAATGTTGAAAAATTTGTTTGGTTCTCAAAAGGAAAAGCATACTACGTTTTCTTATATGCCAGTGGATTTTTATTGAATACGTTAATGTTGTATGTATATACTAAATCATATAATAATTATGTGCGATTATGGGGAATTTTGAGATGCTTTCCCTTTGTGAATGTTTTTTTGTATCGAAAATTAGTGAAAAGAAATGTTGAAATTTACAAAGAAATGTCAAATTGGGAATTAATACTATTATACGCTAAAGGACGGCTATTGTCATCGTTAATGAGCGAGAGGTAATGAGAAAACAAATATTCCATCGGGCTCTGCTAAACAACGATCCTCTCGGACTTAGTTGGATTTTAAGACCTATCTCAAATTTACTCCCATTTGCCACCTAGCAATTGGGTTTTTGCTATATTTACGCTAGCAACAGGTTGGCGGGGCGGGATGAAGATAACTGTGCAAGCTGGTTATCACGGAAGGAAATATCAATAAGAATGATGATTGTGAGAATGATTAAGTTCATACCTATATTATTGCTGTTAATATTTGAAAATTTAACTGCAACATCCCAGCCTGAATTGCCCAAGGGGTTGAGTCTTGAAAAAGAGGCTGTAATATATTTCTGTCAAAATTTAAATAGTATCGATAAAGGACTTACTGACTATAATATTAGATTTAATAATTACACCAACGGTGTTAAGAGTAGAATTTTTGATGTTGCAGATTGTGAGGGGGATATTAACTTAATTAAAAATCTCATTCCAAACAGGAGTTACTTAGATAGTCTAGATTGTGATTCAAGGTCTGAAGTAGAAAAGCGACAAAAGATATTAGTTGATTGTAAATTTTTAAAAAAAACAATTTTTGCTCCTTTCAATAAACGGATCTATACACTTTATGTTTTTAATGCTGTTGAGTATAAAGAATA
>DATKTT010000077.1:0-3661 GCA_035530955.1 Williamwhitmania sp.
TGTACCTTTTCCATTTCTTCTCTTGAAGGTCGCTTATCACCATGTATTGTGATGTTAGCAAGTGCCCTGCCGATTGCCGATGTTTCACAGTTTTCAAGGTGTGAGGTCTTATTAACAAATCCAGCCCCCGCTTTCTCAAACGCCCACCCTGTAGATAGTAAATTTTCACCATCATATAAAGCCGCCTGAAATACAACTGTTTCAATATTTTCAACAGGAGATTTCAATTCTGTTATTACCCTGCCGTTCGGATATTTTAAAAAGAACTTTGGCAAACGTGATTGTACCGTTTCATAGTCATTAATATTAAAATTAGGCATATTTCTCCCTTAGATAAGATTTCAATTTTCTATTTGCATAAAATAATATCCAGTACCGCTTATCATCACTTACTTTCTCAAAACTACCGCCCCTTTGCCACTTATACGTACTTCCATTCACACACCCACCACTACCATGTCTTGCCCTCTGCCTGCCACGTACCTCTGAGTAATAAGCCACTATATACCACGCATTTCACAAGCACAGTGATTGTCAACTAATTCACCCTCACACTGAGGACAGCTTACTTGCTGAATTACTATACGGCTCGAATTGTTTCCGTCAGAATACCAAAACCAAATCCACTTAACCCCGTCTTTGTCTGTGTGCTCCGTGAAATGGTTTTCCTGGAAAGACTTTCCGTTTATAGGGAAAATTTTTCCATGTTTTTCTTTGGCCTGTTCTATTAAGCTATTCTGTAGTGTGTTCAAGTATTTCCCCCTCAGTGGTTTTGTACCGTTCAAGCATTTGACTAACTAACAACTGAGCCCCCCTGTCCATAGCTGCACCCCATTCACCCTTGTTAATTATGCCGATCAAAAGGTCGCGTACCTCAAGTAGCTGCTTTAGCATTTTGATTTCTTTTGATGTCATAGCTTTCCCCCTGTCAATAACTATTCCGTATAAACCTTTGTTTATATGGTTAATTCCAATACTAACACCATGAGAACCTGTTGGCATCATTTTGTATTCTTCCGGTGTCATAGCTTTCCCCCCGTAATAATAGGTTTCGTTTCCGGTTGTATGTGCGTTACCCATTTTAGGATTTGCTTGACTGTCTTTGAATGCCATACATTTGATTACCAGAACGTACCTTTAGGGCATATCTTGATTTACCTTTGTAAGTAGTATCATTTTGGGGCTTTTTTACTTTTTTTCTTTTTGCCACTCTCTACCACCTTTCTATTGATTTTGTGTTTTTGTGTGATTTTCAAAACTATACCAAGTATCAAAATAAATTACATCCCAATAAATACCCTTATTAGATTGACAACATGGTTTGTTTTCGTTTTGTATAGTCCACTTGTACTTTATTTTATTATATTTTCTCGATACTTCGTATAGCCTATTTCCGATTTGTTTTGTATATATAAGACAATTCTTAGCTTGCCAACCACTGTACGATTTTTTTCTATATTCTTGCTTCCAACCATTTACAGAAAACCAACCCCTATTTAATCTTGCACCCGTTCCATTAGGGTAAAATTTTCTTTCAGCTATTTTCTGCGTGTTCATGTATAACATTTAATACCCTTATTGATTGGATTGTTTGACACTTCTTTCAACTTCTTCTCTGCGCTGCGCTTCCCACGTTTCTATGATTTCACTTGACACAGATTCTTGTGTATGACTTACTAATTCACTTCGATTTCTACGCTTGACTTCTGCGTTTATAGTGTCTCTTGCCTTCTTACTTGTGTTGATATGATATTGCATTGTTCCTCCTTTTTACTTAATTATATATAATGCTGAAATAAAAGTCAAGGATTATTTAAATAATATTTAAAGGATATTTATAATATAGCACAAAAACCCCGAATCGTATCAATTTATTTTCAATTATGCACAAAAAAAGCCCGTCCAAAGACAGGCTATAATATAATGAATAGGGGTTTTGCTATATACTACACTGGCTCTCTCATCGGAAAAAGTTTATCTGCTATGTTTTGCGGCAGGTCGGGGAAGTGTTCATCGGTAACTACGTGTATATCATACTGGTTTTCGCTGTCGAGAAAATCGTCTCTTTCCTTTATTTCCGTAGCGAATTTTATTTTTAGCGCTTCGCATTCAACGGCAAACTCATTCATCTTTTCAGGCGGTATGTCATAAACGATTGCACCTGTCATTTTGTCTGGCTTAGTGATCGCCATGCCGTCTTTTGTTTTATTGGAATATTTTTCCTGTATCTTTTTAATGTCATCTGAATAGCTATAGGTCTGTTTTAGTTCCTTTTTACATTCAGGACAGGGACTCACCCTAAAGCGTTTTTTGCAATCAGGACAATAAAAACCGGACATTATTTTGTTGACGGTTTCCATGTCACTTTCGTAATCGGATTTTAGTTTTCTTATATTCCTTGATGTGGCGTTAGACATTTTAGACTTAAACAAAACAGCCTTTTCATTGATAACAAACCCTTTGTTAAGTATACTTATAACCTCGTAAAACTCTTTAAATTCAGATACTTTAAATTTTGACACAAAACCTCCTTTGTTATTTATGGTGTAGTTATTGCCGTAATTATTCCGCCGGAAATGGTGACAACATCCCCATCTGCATTGTTAAATGTATCATCTATACCAGCACTTCCATTATCCTCAAAGCCACCAACCGCATTTATTACCGCCCCTGTGATATTTCCCCCTGTTAAAAGAATGTCATTGTCAAAGTCAAAAGTGCCAGCACTATGTTTTAACTTATCAACATCGGCATCCCATGTTATCGTTTTTCCTACTCCGCCATCATTGATTTCAAAAACAATATCAGCATCTTGTGTATCATTCAGAAAATGTAAGCTATCATCAGCTTCATGTATTATTTTTGCACTTCCTGCTCCTGCTGTTTTTAAATATAATACTGCGTCCTGTCCGGCTACCGCTTGTACACTTATCCACAAATCTACTGCTGCGGTTTGTCCGAATATTTGTAAATCATCAGGGGTTACATTTTCATCTAAAGATATTTGTATTTCATGTGGGCTATTCGTAGTTTTAAAAATCAACAAAGGATCAGTAGCATCCGAACATTCGATTGTTAAAGAGGGTGCAGATGTACCAAGCAATCGCATATTCTCAATAAATGTGGCAGGTTTTGAGAATAACATATATTCAGAAGTAGTATCAAAGGTTAAATATAAATTCGCACCCTCCAAAAAAGAAAGAGCATCAGCGAGATTATCAGGCATCTTGATTTGATTTTCAGTCGTTGCACCCAAAAAGGTTATATCTTCATAAAGCGTTATACTTCCACCATTTGCAACGACAATATTACTCGCTGCATTAATGATACCACCGGCATTGATAACACCCAAAGTCGTTAGGATATTCGCTGTTAAAATATTCGTACCGTTATTAAAATTAAGATTGGCATTGTCCTGCGCTACCTCACCGCTTGAGTTTATAAACGGTATACTGTGCTCACTCAAGGCCGTTGTACCCGAATCTAAAACCCTGTGGAAGCCGTCATCAGAACGGAAAATCATTTCGTCCGTGTCGTTCGCTATGCCAATCATGTAAAGTTGTAATTCAATAGGATCCGCGCCAGCGACTAAATTGGCGTACGCTCCGTACTCTCTAATTATTTGTTTATCAACTGCCATTAACTGCCCCCGCTATGTAAT
>DATKTT010000078.1:0-9386 GCA_035530955.1 Williamwhitmania sp.
TAAGAAGCTTCTTCCCGAACTGCGGGAAATTGCCAAAACATTGAACATTAAAAGAATAGAATCTCTGAAGAAACAGGAACTAATTTATAGAATCCTTGATGCGCAGGCTGTTCTGGATGTAAACATTAAAGACCCTAAGAATAGGGAGCCCCTCGAAAGACGACGGGAGCAGCCAAAGGAAATAGTAAAGGAGCCGTTGGTTAAGAAGGAACATATTCGTCGAGAAGAGGTTAGACCACAGGTACCTCAAGAAAATCAGATAAAGCCGGAGAGTCGGCCTTTGGAAACAAAACCCGAAGTGGTTAAGGAGGTGAAGAAGGACGAGGTGCGCAAGGTGATCCTTCCCTCTGCCCGTTTTGCTAAAGAGGATCAACATGGCGATTCAGACCAGAGGCCTCGTGAGCGCAAGCGCTTTAAGAGAAAGGATGCACCAGAAGGCCGACCCTGGACCGATAATAGGCAACGTGTTGAAGATACCACAGCAATTGAACTTTCTGCCGACATTCCTGAGGTTTCCGAAGATATCATTGCCGAAGAGAGACTAAATACCGAAATTGAAACTGGTGCTGCTTCACAGCAGGAGGTTGCTCAGGTTGCCACTACAACTCCACCGGTTGCAGATGAACCTCGCGTTGTGCAGCTGCCTTTTGCCAAAAAAAGTATTGAGAAACGCCAAGATCGCTTTGACTTCGATGGATTGATTAACACCACCGGGGTTCTTGAAATCATGCCCGACGGTTATGGATTCTTAAGATCTTCGGACTATAACTATCTCAGTTCGCCCGACGATGTGTATGTTTCGCAATCTCAAATTAAGCTCTTTGGTCTTAAAACAGGCGATACAGTTACGGGTAGTATCCGTCCACCAAGAGAAGGTGAAAAATATTTCCCTCTAATTAAGGTTGTTGAAATTAATGGTCGCGATCCAGAATATATTCGCGACAGAGTTTCCTTCGACTATCTCACACCTCTTTTCCCCAACGAGAAGTTTAACCTCATTGGCAATGGTAACCGCGATCTCTCTGCACGAATTGTGGATATGTTTGCACCCATTGGTAAAGGACAGCGCGGACTAATTGTTGCTCAGCCAAAAACGGGTAAAACCATGCTACTCAAGGCTATTGCCAACGCAATTGCCGATAACCACCCCGAAGTTTACATGATTGTGTTGCTCATCGATGAGCGTCCTGAGGAGGTTACCGACATGGCTCGGAGCGTAAAGGCAGAGGTTATTGCCTCCACCTTCGACGAGCCTGCCGATAGGCACGTTAGGGTAGCAAATATAGTTCTAGAGAAGGCAAAACGGTTGGTAGAGTGTGGCCACGATGTGGTTATCCTACTCGACTCCATTACTCGTTTGGCACGTGCCTTTAATACGGTGCAACCGGCTTCAGGTAAGGTGCTTTCGGGTGGTGTTGATGCCAACGCGCTACATAAGCCAAAACGCTTCTTTGGTGCCGCTCGTAATATCGAAAATGGTGGCTCTCTTACAATTCTTGCCACCGCTCTCACCGAAACCGGTTCAAAAATGGATGACGTTATTTTTGAGGAGTTCAAAGGAACTGGAAACATGGAGCTGCAGCTCGACAGGAAGTTGTCCAACAAGCGTGTATACCCTGCTGTGGACATAGTTGCCTCCAGTACCCGTCGTGAAGATCTGCTGGTGGACAAGGATGTTCTCAGGAGACTTTGGATCCTGCGTAACTACCTTACCGACATGAATTCTGTGGAGGCTATGGAATTCCTCCGCGATAGGTTGGTTAAAACGGTATCCAACGATGAGTTTTTGATTTCCATGAATAGCGACTAATTGCTTCTCATAAAACCATGAGAAAGTGCGGTGTTAAGCCGCATTTTTTTTGGCGTACAGTGATCTTGAGCAGCTTGAGTATTATTTGAATTGAGAATGAATAAGTCCAAAATGCACAGAACTTGCTCAACAACATAGTCTAGATTTTTCAATTTGTGCTAACTTTGAATGTTTTTTTGTTAGCCAAGTTTATACATTATAAAACAACTATACCACAATGGCAAAAAGCAAGAAGTTTATTACCTGCGACGGTAATTACGCCGCCTCTCACATCGCTTACATGTTTAGCGAAGTTGCGGCCATCTATCCCATCACTCCGTCGTCAACCATGGCTGAGTATATTGACGAGTGGGCCGCATTTGGTAGGAAAAACATCTTTGGACAACCGGTTAAGGTTGTTGAAATGCAAAGCGAAGCAGGTGCTGCTGGTGCGCTCCATGGCTCTCTTCAGGCGGGTGCTCTAACCACTACCTATACTGCATCGCAGGGACTCCTACTCATGATTCCCAACATGTACAAAATTTCCGGTGAGTTACTCCCTGGCGTTTTCCATGTTTCGGCTCGAAGCCTTGCCGCTCAAGCTCTCTCAATCTTTGGAGACCACAGCGACGTAATGGCCACTCGCCAAACTGGATTTGCCATGCTGGCAACCAGCAGTGTTCAGGAAGTTATGGATTTGGCAGCAGTTGCCCATCTCGCAGCTATTAAGGGGCGCGTTCCTTTCCTCCATTTCTTCGACGGCTTTAGAACTTCTCACGAAATTCAGAAAATTGAAGCGCTCGATATGGATGAGCTTGCTGGTCTTGTTGACCAAAAAGCACTTCAAGCCTTCCGCGATAGAGCACTAAACCCTGAGCATCCTGTTACCAGAGGTACCGCTCAAAACCCCGATATTTATTTTCAGGCTCGCGAAGCGGCTAATAGCTTCTATGATGCCATCCCAGAAATTGTGGAAGGCTACATGAAGGAGCTTAGCAAGCTTACAGGTCGTGAATACAATCTTTTTGATTACTACGGCGACCCCAACGCTGAGAACATCGTTGTGGCCATGGGTTCAGTTTGCGATACCTTGAAGGAGGTTGTTGACCACCTTAATGCCAAAGGAGAGAAGGTAGGTCTTATTAACGTTCACCTTTACCGACCATTCTCCATTAAGCATTTCCTAAAGGCGTTCCCAAAATCGGCTAAGCGTATTGCCGTGCTCGATCGTACTAAGGAACCCGGTGCCAATGGCGATCCTCTTTATTTAGATATTAAGGAACTTTTCTACGGAAAGGCAAATGCTCCTCTCGTTGTTGGTGGACGCTATGGCTTGAGCTCAAAGGATACTACTCCTGCACAGATGATTGCCGTTTTTGAGAACCTCAAGATGGCTGAGCCTAAGAATCAATTCACCGTTGGTATTGTTGACGATGTAACCTTCAAGTCACTTCCTCTTGGACCCGAGATTAATCTTGGTGCTAAGGGAACCTTCCAGGCAAAGTTCTACGGTCTTGGTTCGGATGGAACTGTTGGAGCCAACAAGAACTCCATTAAGATTATTGGTGATAATACCGAAAAGTATGCTCAGGCTTACTTTGCCTACGACTCCAAGAAGTCTGGTGGAATTACCGTTTCACACCTTCGGTTTGGTGATAAACCAATTCGTTCGCCATACCTTGTAAATACCCCAGACTTTGTGGCCTGTCACGTACCTTCCTATCTCGGTAAGTACGATATGCTTAAAGGTATTCGTAAGGGAGGCACCTTCCTATTGAATAGCATTTGGGATGTTGAAGAAACCAAGTCGAAGTTGCCCAATAGTATTAAAAAGCAGCTCGCAGAAAGCGAGGTTGATTTTTACATTATCAACGCAACTGCTATTGCAGAGGAGATTGGACTTGGCAACCGCACCAACACCATCATGCAGAGTGCTTTCTTCAAAATTGCAGAGGTTATTCCTTCGGACCTTGCCGTTAAGAGCATGAAGAAAGCCATTGACAAGAGTTTCGGCCGTAAGGGTGAAGATATTGTTAAGATGAACTACGCTGCAGTTGACCGCGGTGGTGATGTTACCAAAATTGTGATACCTGCCGAGTGGGCTAAGCTAGGTGCCGATGAGTCAAATGCACGTCAAAATGCACCAGCATTTATCTCACAAGTGGTAGACCCAATTAATAGCCTAAAGGGTGATGACCTTCCTGTAAGCGCATTTACTGGTCGTGAGGATGGAACTTTCCCAGCAGGTACCACCGCCTTCGAAAAGCGTGGTATTGCCGTTAATGTTCCCGAATGGATTAGTGAAAACTGTATCCAGTGTAACCAATGCTCCTATGTTTGCCCTCATGCTGTAATTCGTCCATTCCTACTTACCGAAGAGGAACTTAAGAACGCTCCAGAAGGCACTAAGGCCGTTAAGGGCAACGGTGGAATTAAGGAATACTCTTTCAAAATACAGATTAGCCCGCTGGACTGTACCGGTTGCGGTAACTGTGTTGATGTATGTCCTTCGCCAAAGAAGGCACTTGTAATGCAGCCGCTTGAAACACAAATGGCAGAAGATGCTCGCTGGAATTACATGCACACCAAGGTTGGATACAAGGATACCGTCCTCGATAAAACAAAAACAGTTAAGAACAGCCAGTTTGCTCAACCACTATTTGAGTTCTCCGGTGCTTGCGCAGGTTGTGGCGAAACCCCTTACATTAAGGCAATCACCCAACTTTATGGCGATCACATGATGGTAGCCAATGCCACTGGATGTTCCTCTATTTATGGTGGTTCGGCACCTGCCACTCCATATTGTGCCAATAAAGAAGGCAAGGGAGTTGCTTGGGCTAACTCACTTTTTGAAGACAATGCTGAATTTGGATTTGGCATGGCTACCGGTGTTGACAATCTCCGCAGCCGCCTTGCATCCATTATGACAGAGGCGTTGAACGGAGCGGTTAGTGCAGAGGCTAAAGTTGCCATGCAAGAGTGGCTCGACGGCATGAACAGTTCCGAGAAGTCGAAGGCTGCTTCGGCCAAGCTTGTTACTATCTTGAAAACAGAGAAAGAACCCGTTGCAAAGCAAATTCTTGACCTTCAGCAATACCTTGTAAAGAAATCTGTATGGATCTTTGGTGGTGACGGTTGGGCTTACGACATCGGATACGGTGGACTTGACCACGTATTGGCATCAGGTGAAGATGTAAATGTGCTGGTTCTCGATACCGAAGTTTACTCCAACACTGGCGGTCAATCGTCGAAGTCTACACCAGCGGGAGCCGTTGCTAAGTTTGCTGCCTCTGGTAAACGGGTAAGGAAGAAAGACCTTGGCATGATGGCTATGAGCTATGGCTATGTGTACGTTGCACAGGTTGCCATGGGTGCCAGCCAGAACCAATATTTCCAAGCTATTAAGGAAGCTGAAGCATATCCTGGACCATCGCTCATTATTGCCTACGCTCCATGTATCAACCATGGTTTACATGCAGGCATGGGCGCCACTCAGCGCGAAGCTAAGCACGCTGTTGAATCTGGATATTGGCACCTGTATCGCTTCAACCCTAATTTGGAAGCAGAGGGAAAGAATCCTTTTACCTTGGATAGTAAGGAACCAGATTGGAGTAAATTCCAGGACTTCCTGCAAGGAGAGGTTCGTTACACATCTCTCCAAAAGTCTTTCCCCGCGGAGGCCTCTGAGCTGTTTGCTGTAGCGCAGCAGAATGCGGAATGGCGGTATAATGGATATGTTCGGCTTTCGAAGCAGGATTTCTCAAAGTAGAACTATTTGATAAACTTAAGGAGAGCGGGGGTTACCTCGCTCTTTTTTTGTTTTAATTTTATTTTTATTTATATTCACCGATAAACATCATTGTTCCAGTGAGGAAGTTAGTCATCCTGTTTTTCTTGGTTCTAACCAACTTGTCCTTGGTTGGCCAAACGCCCCCCTACATCCATTTTCGGGGTGGAGAGGATATCCCTTCCTCAGAAACATACCATGTAATTCAAGATAGACAAGGCTACATTTGGATTGCAACAGCCAATGGGGTTAGCCGATTTGATGGCTACGAGTTTAGAAATTTTAGCGTCAAGGATGGCCTACCCGATAACGTGATTCACGAATTATATGAGGATTACAAGGGACGCATTTGGTTCATCTCTTTATCAGGGTTACTTTCCTACTATTACAATGGGAAAATATACCCATACAAGTATAACTATTTGATGCAAAATATTTTTACGGGGGGGAGAGGTGCTGTTAAGCTTTCTTTTCGGGTTAGTAAGAACGATGATGTATCGATAAGTGTGACAGGAAGGGGGGCGTTTAGTATTTCCGCTACAGGTAAAATGGAGATTCTCTACAAAAAGAATCTAGAAAGTATCGTGCTTGATTTTAGCGATGGATCGCATAATGGAATAATTACCTCTAATTCAGCCAAAGTTCTACATGGCGAAGCATTTTTTTTCTCAAATAACCAATATACTTATAATACTATACTTCCAATTAATTATTTCATCCATTGTTTTGCAGTTTCCGATAATCAGAATAACGTATTATTTTCAGTCGATTTCAAACTGTTTTCAAAGACAAATCGCATAAGTATGATCGAAACATCCTCAAAACCAATTATATGGATGAGTGTAGATCGAACTGGCTTGGTTTGGATTTCCAAATATAATGGAGGTCTTACTTGCTATAAAAGTCTGGATATTTCTAAGCCACCGCTCCTAAAACTTTTCGATGGACTTTCAATAACCTCTGTAATGGAGGACAGAGAGGGTGGCTACTGGTTTACCACCTATGCCAATGGTGTATTTTATGTAAGCAATATTTACAATCGCACCTATTTTTGGAGGCCAGAACAAGTCATAAATGGGCAAATTCAAACCTTCTGCGCTACTAAATATGGTATTTGGGTTGGCTTTAATAGTAGAAATCTGGTTTTGATACATAATAGCGGTATTGTTCAGAATGTTAACACAAATTTTTTATTTAAAAACGATATTGAAATAAATAAACTCTACTGGGACTCTAATCGACAAAAACTTTGGCTTCTAAGCAATGTTAACCTATACTCCTCTTTGGGAAGAGAATTTGTAAGGCATTCCTATTCAAATAGAACACTAGGTATTCCACAAGGGATCGGCGCAAGATGTGCCGCAATTGAGGACAACGAGGTTTGGATTGGTACTAAATCGGGATTAATTCAGTATGATGGACATAAAGTATCTTATGATTCAAACATAAGTGGGGATTTTCGAGGAACTGTTAGCTCCATTGCTATTGAAAATAACGGTACCAAGTGGATGGGCTGTTCCGATGGGCTTTGGAAGTATGAACAAGGTAAGTATGAATGGTTAGGCCTTACCAACCCTATTCTTCGGTCTCGAATAGGAGTAGTGGTTTTCAATCCAGTGGATAGTTCACTTTGGATTGGAACAGATGGTGGGGGCATTGTGGTATTAAACAAGGGTGTTACCTCAGTTATCAATCAATCAGCTGGATTAACTTCCGATATGATTACCTCAATTATTATGAGTAATGACCAAGTTTGGGTTGGAACGAGTTATGGGATAAACCAAATTTCCATAGTACCAGATATTTCCGGGAAATATATTGTTGGCTCCTTCGATAAGTCGGTGGGCATAGTGTCAAACGAGATCGTTGGCCTTCAGGCAACCGACTCAACCCTGATAATAGGCACCCGGGAGGGGTTGATGATTTATCCATTAGTAAACCCAACCAAGCAAGCTCGCCCTTGCGTGTATATCACCGGTTTTGCAGTTAATGGCGAGGATACGGTGGTAAAAGGTGGAGCCACTTTTTCATACTTGGAGAACCACATCACCATAAACTTTGCTGGGCTTACATTTAAAACACTGCGAAAAACCCTATTCCGATATAAGCTACACAAGGATGATACGGGGTTTTCATATACCCGAATTCCCGCTGTTACACTTCCTGCCCTATCCCCAGGCTCCTATAATTTTGAGGTTTGGGCACAAAATGCCTACGGGCAGTGGAGCGATCAACCGGCAATAGTCAACTTTGTGATTAATCCGCCCTTTTGGGATACTCCTTGGTTTATGTTTCTTGTATCTACGCTGTTTATTGTCATTGTTTCGACCATTTTTGCAATTCGGTACAGGACATTGAGGAATCAAACTGACCTTTCCAGACGGTTGGATGGGTGGAAGCAACAGGCCCTGCTCCAACAAATGAATCCACACTTTATCTTTAATACGCTTAATTCCATTCAACTTTTTATTCTTCAAAACGATACCCTTTCTAGTCACCGGTACCTTTCCAAGTTCGCCAAGTTGATGCGGTTAACCCTTGACAATTCACAAAATTTCACGGTGAGGTTGGCAGATGAGCTCGAAACTATTTCCCTCTACCTAGAGCTTGAGGAATTACGGGCAGATGGAAAGTTTACCTTTGAGATTCAACCACCAGAAGATCGGCTTCTTGAGGCTCGCATCCCAAGCCTCATTATTCAGCCCTTTGTTGAAAACGCAATTTGGCACGGTGTTTTACCAAAATTAACAAAGGGAAAAATTAAACTTCAATTTTGGCAAAAAGGGGATAACCTAATTTGTACCATTGAGGATGACGGCATCGGACGAAAAGCGGCGGAAAAATATGCAGCTACTAGAATACACAAGTCCCTTGGATCAAAAATTACAGTGCAGCGCCTGCAGTTACTCAGATCGTTACACAGCCAGCAACTTGGAATAATTTATAAGGACCTAGAAGATGAGGATGGCAATCCTCGTGGAACTTTAGTAGAGTTAACCATCCCTATTGTGAGCGGTAAAATGCAACTAGATTAAAATTGTTACCTTTGCCAAGCACAAAAAGTGGTAAAATGCTTCGCGCAGTTGTTGTTGATGATGAGGTTGCGGCAATTAAGTCTATTGAGCTAATCGCTCAGAGATTTTGTCCTGAAATGCAGGTTGTTGCATCGGCAATGTCGGTTGAGACTGGGTTGGAATTAATTCTCAATGTGAATCCTGACTTAGTTTTTTTGGATGTCCAAATGCCTAGAGGAACAGGGTTTGATCTCCTTGAGGCAATTCCTGATAGAAAGTTTGATATTATTTTTATTACGGCTTACCACCACTATGCTGTAAAGGCTTTTAAATATAGTGCTATTGATTATCTTCTTAAACCCATTGTGATAGAGGAGATGATTGATGCGGTGAGGAAGGTGAAAAAAACGCGTGAAGATAAAATAAGTAATAAGTCAAAGTATATTGCCCTTTTTGACAACCTCAACACTGTTTTACCCAATAAGTTAATCATACCGCACGCTGCTGGATTTGAACATATTGACCTTAACAAGATACTCTACTTGGAGCAAGCGGGAAGTGCAGCCACAGTGTATACAGTTGATGGCTTCCAATGGCTGTCGACAAAGGAACTAAGCGAATTTGAGGAAATTTTGATTGAACGTAGTTTTTTTAAAATTAGCCACACGGTGCTGGTAAATCTGGTGCACGTTTCTAAGGTAAATAAATCGATTAAAAACCTCACTCTTTTGGATGGGACGACTATTACAGTGGCTCCCGCAAGAATGGCATCGTTGCTAGAGCAAATAGAAAAGTT
>DATKTT010000079.1:0-3972 GCA_035530955.1 Williamwhitmania sp.
CTGACAGCTTTGGCTCGGAGGACTTCCTTTTTGCCGGAAGAGGAATTTTTATGGTAAGCAAGGGTGACAATGAATACAATGTTACCACAGGAAACGTGATCGAGGACACCAAAATCGATGAACTCTCCCGCATTCTTGATAAGATCAACTCTCTTGACAAAGAGGGGTTGAAGATGCTTTACAAGAATCAGATGAAGGAGGGGCGACTGAGTGAAAAGGGTGGAGCAGGGCTTGGCTTTATTGACATTGCCCGCAAAACTGGCCGAAAGTTGGAATACCACTTCCTCCCAATTGACAACGATTCGCACTTCTTTATTCTTACTTCAACCATCGACAGAAACGCCTAACAAAACCTAATTTTTTGCTATGGAAACCATCAAGATTTTGGGAACAGATGATACCCCTCATGTAATTCTTGATCCAGATAACGAGATTTTTGAGATTTCGGGGCGCTCCTTGCCCGAGGACGTAACGGCATTTTACGAACCCGTCCTTACCTGGCTCGACGAATATGCACAGAATCCCAACTCAAAAACAGCTTTCACCTTTCGACTCGTATACTTCAACACCGCTTCCTCTAAGCTTCTCCTCGACATCCTCATGAAGTTGGAGCAGATGCACGAGGACGGCAAGAACGTCATAGTCAAGTGGTTTTACCCCGAAGATGATGAGGATATGCAGGAAGCTGGAGAAGAGTACGCAGACATTGTTGACGTTCCTTTCGAGCAGATCGGTTATAATCTCAATTAGTGCTGTTACCTGCTATCTTTTATTGATACAATGCTATAAAGGATGAGTGAAGAGATACTAAAAGCGTTAATGCAACTCTTTGCAATTATTGCAAAGCAGGACGAAGGCGTGGAGCTCAGCGAAAGAGCCTACGTGGTAAATTTCTTGACTCAACAGCTCAACGACGAGGCAGTAGAGGAATATATTCAACTCTTCGACGAGCATGCAGGCCTTCTTGAAAAAGAGGAACCAGACGAAGAGAAGGGGAAGGTTAAGCTCACCTCCGTTAAGGACTCCGTGCGCATTTTGGGGATTTGCAAGAAGATTAACAAAACGCTAACCCAGAAGCAGAAGATAGTTGTATTAGTTCGCTTGTTCGAACTCATAAATGCCGACAGGAAGTTCTCCGAACAGCGCATGGCCATTATTAATACTGTGGCCGAGGTGTTCAAGCTCACCAAGGAGGAGTTCACCGATATTGAAAATTTTGTGATTGGGAATACGCTTCAGGATCTTGATAATTCGAGCGTACTAACTATCCACAACCTAGGCAAAACACAACAGCAGGCCAAGCACATCCCCACCGAATCGCTGGATGGGTTTTTAGCCATACTGCAAATTAAAAGTGTCGACCTCTACTTCTTACGATATACAGGTGGAGCAGACATTTTTCTGAATGGTCTACCCATAAATAATAAGCGTATTTATCTGTACGCGAGTGGAAGTTCCATTCGGCTTCCAAAAGGGAAGCCAATATATTATACCGATGTTGTTGCTCACTACCTCGCCGATTCATCACTCACCAGAATATCCTACCGCGTAAACAATGTTGGATATGCTTTTAAAACTGGCGATGTGGGGCTACGCAACATTACCTTTGCCGAAGAGCATGGTAAGTTAATTGGCATAATGGGTGCATCGGGTGCAGGAAAAACTACACTGCTCAACGTCCTTTCCGGTAATGAAGCACCCACAAGCGGACAGGTTTTTATTAATGGCATCGACCTACACACCGCTCAGGACCAGCTGGAAGGGGTCATTGGGGTTATTCCACAGGACGACTTGCTCATTGAGGAACTTACCGTTTTTGAAAACCTCTACTACAACGCCAAGCTGTGCTTTAGGGACAAAAGCGAAAATGAAATTACCGAGCTGGTTGAAAAAACGCTGACAAGCCTTGGTCTTCTTGAACGTAAGAACCTCAAGGTGGGATCTCCCTTCAATAAAATGATTTCCGGCGGTCAGCGCAAGCGTCTTAATATCGCACTCGAACTTATTCGAGAACCATCCATTCTGTTTGTCGATGAACCAACATCGGGTCTCTCCTCTCGCGACTCCGAAAACGTGATGGATCTACTGCGAGAATTGACGCTCAAAGGCAAGCTCATTTTTGTGGTTATTCACCAGCCATCGTCCGACATCTACAAGATGTTCGACAACATGATGATTCTGGATACCGGCGGCTACATGATATACTATGGTAACCCGGTTGAAGCCGTAATGTATTTCAAGCGAATTGACGCCCAAATCAATAGCGATCAAGGTGAATGTCCTACCTGCGGTAACGTAAACCCTGAGCTCATTTTTAACATCGTTGAAGCCAAGGTGGTGGATGAATTTGGCCGATACACACCGACGCGAAAGATCTCTCCTCAGAAATGGGAAGATCACTACAAAGAAAATCTAAAAATGAAGGTGGTAGAGGATATACAGGTGCCACCACCCGTATCACTTAACATCCCTTCACGACTAAAACAATACATTATTTATACCCTTCGAGATTTTCACTCGAAAATTAGCAATACACAGTACATTGTTCTCAACCTACTAGAAACACCCATTCTTGCTTTTATCCTCTCCTATGTAATTCGATATATTGCCAACCCAAATTCTAACGTCTATATCTTCAGGGAAAACGAAAATATTCCCATCTACATTTTCATGGCAATTATTGTTGCCCTATTCATTGGCCTTACCGTCAGCGCAGAGGAAATTTTCAGGGATCGAAAAATCCTAAAACGAGAAGCATTTTTAAATCTCAGCCGTTCCAGCTATCTATTTTCAAAAATCACTATACTCATAGTCATTTCGGCAATTCAAAGCTTATCCTTTGTGCTCATTGCCAATAATATTCTTGGCATTAGGGACATGGGGTTTGTATACTGGTTTGCCCTATTCACCACTGCAGTCTTTTCTAACCTTCTTGGGCTCAATATTTCCGCCTCCTTCAACTCAGCCGTTACCATCTATATTGTAATTCCGCTTATCATGATTCCTATGATGGTGCTTAGCGGAGCCATGTTTAGCTTCGATAAGTTAAATAGAAGCGTTGGTAGCGTCGATAAGGTTCCTTTAATTGCCGATATGATGGCCACCAAGTGGATATACGAAGGGCTTGTTGTACATCAATTTAAGGATAATGAGTTTGAAAAGTATTTTTATGAAATAGAGAAAGAAGAGAGCCAAGCCAATTACAAAATAGTATACTACATTCCTGAGCTGCAAAAACGAGCTGAAGCCTCGCTATTGCTATTAGACCAAACGCCTACTGTAGCCAGCAAGGTGCAAATGGCAGACTATCTTGCGGTTTTAAAAAAGGCAGTTGCAAAAGAGGTGTTGCTTGTCCCCGACATTCCCTTTGAGCAGGTTGAGCAGCTCACCCCTTCAGCCTACACTATTGAGGTGGCAGCTATGCTTTCAGAATACCTCGAAAAGTTGGATAAACATTACAACGATGCTTTTCAGCACATTGATAAAATCAAGGAAGCAAAGATAAATTACCTTATCCAAACCAATAAGGTCCTTTACAACGCCAAAAAACAGGCCTTCCACAACGAAAGCATTTCCGATTTAGCCACTAAAGTACTTGAGAAAAACAAAATATTGGAATATAATGATGAGTTGGTACAACAGTACGATCCCATCTTTAGAGATCCGGAACCTCAATCATTTTTTTCGTTCCGCTCCCACTTTTTAGCACCTAGAAAATACTTTTTAGGACATTTCTGGGACACCTACTGGTTCAACATGTGCGTTGTTTGGTCGATGACCATTGTGCTCTACTTTACGCTCTATTATGAGCTGCTAAAGAAAGCGTTGACCCTACTCTCTGAGATTAACCTTAAAAAGTTTCGTTTTTCTAAAAAATAAATTTTTATCTTTATACAGGCTTAAAAAGATATAAAGCTTAAACCCAAAGTAGAACATGTTGAAAAAGCTTCTATATTTTGTTTCCATTACGGT
>DATKTT010000080.1:0-4081 GCA_035530955.1 Williamwhitmania sp.
CACTTTTCGTTCAGCCAAAACATAGAAACATACTGCTGGCGAAGCCTAAACAAATACTTTCTTAAAATATTTGTCCACAAGCATCTCGGGGGTGAAAAGTTACTTAATTGGATTTCGCAACTAGAAACAAAGCACTCCAAAAGGATTGGTAAAATAGGTGAATACCCAATGTATGTAATTACAAAAAAGGGTGTGTAGAGAGCACCTCACTCGATTTCCGTTACTCCTATACACTCACCATAAAATATGGATTCAAGTTGCCAACCTTTACGACGACTATAATTTGCTAACTATTATAGGATTAATCCTTTATCCCCACCCCCTCGTTTATTACCAGCTTGGTGTTGTCGTTTAAAATGGCAACCACTGAGTAAACGTAGAAACCACCGGGCTTTGCGGTTAAATCGAGGTAGCTGGTTTTTTCACCGTTTTTGATAGTTGTGAGGAGAGTCGGCTTATCGTCACCTGCCTGTCGGTAGAGCTCCATCCGTTTAATCCCCTTAGCCGATATGCTGCTCCACTCCACGCTAATTCCCTTATCAGTTTTTTGCAGCGATAGGATGACGCGGGGTCGGGGAAAAACCGGACCAACGTTTATGTTAGCCCTAACCTTGCAAGGCGCACCCGATACGCTCACCGCCTCCACTTCGTAGGTGCACTGGCCGTAACCGGAAAAATTTTCGTCGGTAAAGTAGTTTATGCCAACGGGTACCAGCTTCTTATTCAGCTTGGTGGTGGCTAACCCTTCGCCCGACTTATAAATGTTGCAGCCGGCAATTTGAGGGTCATCGTTTTGGCGAGTCCAAATAAGCATTAGATTCTGCAGCGAATCAATTACGTAGCTTAGCTCCTTGGGTGGGGAGGCCTCCGCCGGCCCCTGATTAACAACCGTTAAGGTTTCCGAAGGATTGCTCTCCACATAGCCATCGCTCACGGCCACCACGTAGTAACTCACCTGAACAGAAGGGTTCGACTTAAGAATGGTATCGGTAAAACTCCCTCGTTCACCCACCGATTTGATTAGACCGGTGCAAGGGAAAAATTTGTTTGCTGCATTACCGTTGGTGACAGTGCTAATTTGCCGATATATTTTATTCCCAACAACGTTACTACCCACGTTCTTCCATGTAAGTTCAACACTTCCTTCCTTATGCGCCAGCTTAAAGTCCTGCGGTGGGTATGGGGTCTCCTTAAAGGTGCTAAAACCATGAATACGTATGCTTGGCAGCTGGTAGCCAAAAAAGTCGTTTATCTGAATAAAGTAAAAGTAGGCCTCGTTGGAGAAGTCAACCGGGTCGGTATACTCCACGGCATCAGCCGGTAAGCTTGCAACCAGCTGGTAGCCGGTGTCAAACTTCTTACTTCGAAATAGCGACAGCGATTTTACTGTGAAGCCATAGTTAAGCTTCCACTGAAGATGAATAGCCTTCCTATCTTTGGCCGGTTCAGCAGTAAAAGAGGTAAGCATCACCTTTGGAATATTTGGCAGGTTATGACCGAAAAGAATATCGGAGTGAACGGTGGTGCTATCGGCAGTTTTTACCTCAATATAGTATTGGTAGAGACCCTCTTTGGTAAGGGTGGTGTCGATTACCAGGAACACTAAGGTATCGTGCCTCATCTCAGTGAGATGGATTGTTCCAATCTCCTTGAATTCCTTCTTCTCCATGCCCGACCTAAACACCTTAAAATTGTTGGGTTTGGGCATGTTTTTCGCTATCCAGTAAAGCTCCGGATTCTTGGTTCCACTCAGGGTATTAAAACCGGTGATAACCTGACCCTCCAACCACAACGGGAGGAGAAGTAAAACTAACGCTGCTATTTTGTATCTCATTTTCAAAATTTTTTCCTAAGCACTACTTTATCGAACATTTACTGAAACCAAAGTCATATCCAACATCGGTTTGGCTTGAATGCTTTGCATAGAGGCTAAAGTTGAAATCAACATCCACATCATAGAGACACATATGAACACCAAAATCACCATCAGCACAAGCCTGAAGGGTTAGGACTTTAGGATTGAAACTGTATTCGCCATCCATATTTGCAGAAGCTCCGGTATAAACTGAAAAACTACATAGCCCAACTGAAAAACCACCCGAAGCATTTGCGAAAACATACCCACCAATTTTAACCTTGCGATTAGCTGGATCAAAATCGCCCATCACATAAGAGCCCAGTCCAGCCTTAATATTAATGGATAAAACTGGAACAACTGGAACCTCCACGTTAATATCCAGAAGATTTGCCTGCCCAATAAAATAGAATCCATGAATGGTACCTAAGTTGGGTCTATATTTGCCATTAAAACCATTAATCAGGCCCGACACATCGGATGGCAAGACAGAGCTGGAGTTGCCAATGAGTAATCCTCCCTGAACGCCAACAGCCTGAAGCAACCTTAAATGGGTATTAGCCATGGCCAGATAGTAGCCGCTATTGTCGAACTTAACACTCACCTGCCCATAAACAATGGTGGCATAGCCCAAATCCACATCGTGGATCACCAAGTTGCCATACAGGCTTCCCTTCTCAAAATCGAATGCCAAACTCATGGAACCCAAACCCACATCAATATTGGTAAGTTCAATATTGGAGCTACTTACATCAACGTCGCCATATACAGTAAACGTCAAGATGTTATCCGCACCTGCTCCATTCAAACCATCAATGGCAGAGGTGTTTCCATTGAACACTAAGCTGTTCCACTCGGAGTTATTATTTATGGTGTGTATGTTGCCATCGGTTATTTTTACAATATTACTACCTGCTTTAAAATCTTGAGCGTTGTCACCCTCATACTTCTTTTGGGCATCAACCTTTATTACATCTATCTTACAGGAACTATTAGTCCTTTGGAGCTTACCTCTCAAATAGAATGGTGCACCACCCGAATTTACAGGCGATACCTTAAACGTTCCATAGGCCGTGTATTTTCCCGTGCCGAACGTTTGAGCAGTGTCGAGTTCAAATTCAACATTGCCGGGACAATCAACCACGCCTTGCAAAGGTTGCATCCGGCCTACAATATTTCCGTTAACTAACCTGTAACGCATTGCGGTCATCAATGGGGTAAAGCCGGGAATTTTAGGATCGGGAGTTCCTTGGAGGTCGAAATAGTCCTTGCCCGAAACAATTTGGCTCACCTCTAAATCGATGAGGTTATAGAACCGGAAGGTTTTCATAATGGTGAGCACGTTGGTCTGATCGCTCATTATACCAATGGAGGCAAACTCCAACCTTTGGCCATGCTGCATCTCAGGAAGATTGTCAATATAGCCGGCAGGTTGATTCGATGCCGAATTTCCCACCACGCTAATGCGGTAGTGACCGGTGTTATCGTAGTTAAATAGAGGCGTCAATCCGCTTGAGAGCTTAATTGTGGCAACCCCACCCAACGAAAGGCCACCGGTGGACATATCGATTACCCCTTCGCTAAGGGAGGTTGGCCTAACCTTTAGATTTTTAATGGTTGCATCGATGCCAACACCAGTATTTATGAACGCTTTGTCAATAACGATGGCTTCGTCGTTATAGTCAAAATGCCATCCTTGCTGGGAGGAGACCTTCCACTTCTCAAGGTTGAAATCCAAGGGGTTGCTGGCAGATGGATTGAGGGAGATACCGGAGGTGGATATTGTCACCTCGCCCACATTCATATTTAAGTCTAAACTGCTGCATGTTTGGCATGTTGCGATATCGGTATGCAAGATGGTAGAGAGAAAAATCTTATCTCCCATTAAGTAGGATGAATTCCCAAGTATTGAACTTGCATTAAAGCCATAAACCCTATAATTTTTAACAGGTGTTGGCGCAAGGGAATTATCGAGGCTAAACACGTTATAGTGTTTCTTTAATACCGAAACGTCTACTTGGTTTGGTGTTGCTATCAAACCCTGACCGGACAAATTCATGTATTGACTAGAAGATGATGTGGCCGGATTTGAAAAGGCAACCAGCTGGTTATTTAGATTACTGCTGCCTATATACAAAATAGCATTAAAGTCACTGGCAACATTAATGGAGCTAATATCAAGCTTCACCATACCCTTCAATTGTGCCATATCCTCCGATTTCTCAA
>DATKTT010000081.1:0-4913 GCA_035530955.1 Williamwhitmania sp.
TGAGGTTGACGGTGTTGGGAAGGTGCAGGTTGACGTATCGGAATACCTGCAGGCAACTGTAAACGGCGTAGGCAAGGTAAGCTACAAAGGGCACCCTACGCTAAAGCTCAAGGTCTCCGGTGTTGGTAGTATTTCTGAGATATAAAACCCTTAAAAATTAGAGCGATGAAGGCACAAAAAGCTATTTTGACAGCGTTGCTGACTCTTGGACTTTTCGCGACGCTGAACGCTCAACCAGCTGCTTCTGGAATTAGAGAGGAGGCAGTTAGCTTTACCCGGGGTGATGCAACCTATTCCGGCACGCTCTCGTTGCCTGCAAATGAAGGCGTTTATCCGCTTGTTATAATGGTGAGCGCCATGGGAAATCAGGACAGAGAGTGGTCGTTTATGCGTGGCAAGTATAAGATGGCCAAAATCATCAGCGACTACCTGAACCAAAATGGTATTGCCGTTTCCGCTGCGACGACCGTAGCTTTGGCAAATCGACAGGAACGGCTGAAACCCTAACTAGCTTCGACGACCTCGCCGAAGATGTATACGCCGCCGTATCTACCTTAAAGGAACACAAGGAGATTGGCAAGGTGGGATTGCTTGGGCATAGCTTTGGTAGATTCTAACTAAAATTTAATTTGATATGAAAAATAAATTGTTTTTTGTATTAGCATTTCTAATTTCAGTAGTGATTGTGAGGATTATTATGATCAGATTCTTTATTGATATTAGTCCCATAGTTGTTGCTATAGCTTTTATATTGATTCTACGTGATAAGTTTTCAGACTTACGTTTACGGCTGTTTAATCCTTTGTCATTCATTGTAATTTTATTAATTACTTATGTTGTATTATTTTTAACTATTTTTATTCAGTCATACTTTAAATTTAGTGAATTTTCGTTCACTACTGATAAAGGTAAAATAATAGGATATTTTTTATCTGCAATAATTATGTGTGGATTTACAGAGGAAACTGCCTGGCGTGGATATTTATTTAGCAAATTAAAAGATTTGACCTGGTTTCAAATTACGATAATTATTAACTTGACTTGGGCAATTTGGCATATCCCATCTCATTTTTATTGCCTTGAGGGTCATATCTGGATAAGTTTTCCTTTATTTATTGTGACGTGTTTTGAGCTTGGAATCATTATGCAATATTTGAGAGTAAAGACAGATTCTGTTATTCCAGCTATTCTTTTTCATGCTTTATTTATATTTCCATTAATGTTGGCTGGTTTGAAAACTAAAGTTTTATATCTAGGGAGTTTCCCATACATTATAATGATACTATTGTTGTTGCCAATAACTATCTATTGCTATAGAGTTGGACAAAGAATCCATGAAAAACAAAACAACAGGGCACAACAAGCGGTATAAAACCCTTAAAAATTAGAGCGATGAAGGCACAAAAAGCTATTTTGACAGCGTTGCTGACTCTTGGACTTTTCGCGACGCTGAAAGCTCAACCAGCCACTTCTGGAATTAGAGAGGAGGCAGTTAGCTTTACCCGGGGTGATGCAACCTACTCCGGCACACTCTCGTTGCCTGCAAATGAAGGCGTTTATCCGCTCGTCATCATGGTGAGCGGCATGGGGAATCAGGACAGAGAGTGGTCGTTTATGCGTGGCAAGTACAAGATGGCCAAAATCATCAGCGACTACCTAAACCAAAATGGCATTGCCGTTTACCGCTACGATGACCGTGGCTTTGGCAAATCGACCGGAACAGCTGAAACCCTAACCAGCTTCGACGACCTTGCCGAAGACGTGTATGCCGCAGTATCAACCTTAAAGGAGCACAAGGAGATTGGCAAGGTGGGATTGCTTGGGCATAGCCTTGGCGGAATTCTCTCCATAATGGCTGCCTCTCGCCACAATGATATCGACTTCATTATCACCCTTTCGGGTTCCTACCAAAATGGTGGTGACATAATGATGGAGCAGGCTCGCACCCTGAAGAGATGGAAAACCGCTGCAGATATGACAGACGAGCAAGTTATTGCCAATGGTGAGAAATTTGTTCGAAGCTGGATATCCTATTCCAACAGTGGAGATGGGCTTGACACCATGAAGCAGGTACTAAGCGATCTTATTAAGTATCAAATTGAGAAGATGCCGCCGGAAATCATGGCCAAAAACCTGCAAACGTATAAGGACACTGCCGACCTCTATCAACAATCGCTTAATGAGGTGATGGCTTACTATACCTCTCCGCACCAAAAATCATTTGCGGTATATGATCCAGCGGAAGACTTCAAAAAAGTTACCTGTCCCGTTCTTATCCTATTTGGAGAAAAGGACAAGCACGTGGTGGTTGCCTCCAACTTGCCTAAGGTAGCACAAGCTCTTCCCGAATCGCTGGTAACCGACCTCACCATTAGAATCATCCCCAATGCTGACCATGGTTACTCAGACGTGGAACACATTAAAAATGGGGAGATGGTTCCTGGAACAACTGAGTTTATTGCAAATTGGGTCAATTCAAGAAAGTAACTTAAGAAAAAAGATAGAAAAAAGAATAGGTATAGTTTTAGGTTTAGGTTTTCTTCATTCTAGCCATCAGCAGCTAGATGTGCAAAGAGGCTGACTTGTGAAAGTCGGCCTCTTCTTTTGTTAATTTAGGCGTTTTTCTTATTATGAATTTTTATTTTCTAGAGCAGCTGCATCGAAAAGGCCTTATTTAATTAGGCCTTCGGTAAATCATGAATTTTTTCCATAATAGGTAACTTGCAAACTACCGACAGGCTCCTTCACTTCCATTCTGTCAACATTTTTGATAGGAAAAAGCTAAAGCTGTCTGGCGATTGTTTCTAACATATAATATCTTCTGAAAATGATTACTTCCGAATCCATAAAAAATAGCAAACCTGCCTGGATAGAGATTATTCGCAAGTATAACTTTCCCGACACCATGCGCAGCTGGTGGCAGGTAATTAACTCCGTTGTGCCCTACGTTCTGCTCTGGGTGCTCATGGTATACAGCCTTCAAATATCCTACTGGCTTACGCTGCTGCTCTCCGTTTTTGCAGCTGGTTTCCTGATTAGAATATTTATCATCTTCCACGACTGTGGTCACGGTTCGTTTTTTAAATCGCACCGGCTCAATACTATTGTGGGCATTCCTTTGGGGCTGCTGGTATTTACGGCCTACCACAAGTGGCACCACGACCATAAGGAGCACCATGCAACCATTGGCAATCTCGACAAGCGGGGTGTTGGCGACGTAACAACATTAACTGTTGAGGAGTATTTAAAGCTTACAAGGTGGCAGAAGTTTAGCTACCGTTTCTACCGCCATCCGATCTTTCTTTTCGGCATCGCCCCAATCCTTCTTTTTCTTGTTCAGAATCGCTTTACCAAGCCATACATGAATCGTAAGGAGCAGCTATACCTCCACCTCTCCAACCTTGCCATTGCCGTTGGGGTGCTGCTAATGATTTGGGCCATTGGCTGGAAAGCCTACCTAATGATTCAGCTGCCGGTAATTTACATTGCCACAGTGCACGGCGTTTGGCTGTTCTACGTTCAGCATCAATATCCCTATACCTCTTGGACCAGAACTGAAAAGTGGGATTTCAAGACCATTGCTTTAGAGGGAAGTTCCTTTTTTAAGCTGCCACGAGTGCTCCAGTGGTTCACCGGAAACATTGGCTTTCACCATATAC
Source organism: Williamwhitmania sp. (assembly GCA_035530955.1). Lineage (GTDB taxonomy): Bacteria > Bacteroidota > Bacteroidia > Bacteroidales > Williamwhitmaniaceae > Williamwhitmania. Next base: position 3,660 of record DATKTT010000081.1, read on the forward strand.
ACCACCTAAGCCCTAGAATCCCTAACTACAAGTTGGCAAAATGCCATAGGGAGAATAACCTCTTTCACAATATTACCCCAATCACCTTCTTCTCCAGCTTTCGTTCGCTGCGGCTACGGCTATGGGATGAGAAAAAGCATAAGCTAATTGGATTTAGGGAAATACGAAGTGGTATTGCGGGGTAAACACGATGGAGATTATGTGATAATCGCTAAGGAAAATCCCTACACCCTTTTAGCAAATGCCATGATATGCCCATCGGGATCGGCGCAGTAGGCCACGCTGTCGCCCCAATCGCGCTGCTTGGGCATGCTCAGCGAAACGCCACCAGCCTTTACTGCACGCTTGAAATACTGCAATGGGTCGGTTACGTAGAGGTAGATCTCGCTGCGTGGAATGCCGCTTCCCTCCGAGGGGTGAGGTACCCTATCTCCAAGCATTCGTGCTACCCCGTTCTCGGGCATTAACCCCAACTTACATCCGGGAGCAACCACGAATTCGGTCATGCCGGGAACATCGAGCACCGGTTCAAGCTGCAGCACCTCGCGGTAAAAATCACGGCTTCGCTGCTGCTCCGCCACATAAAGAATATACATTACCTTGGTATCCATCGATATAATGTTTTGCATTTGGGTATGGCTAAGGTAAAAAAAAGCCGGGCAATCCCGGCCAAATGTCATAAAAAAAGAGGCGTTAACCCTTTAATCGGCTGCCAAACTTCTCGTTAGAGGTCGCAAGGGTGAGCAAGCAAAGCTTGTAAAGCACCCGAGCTCCCACGTTGGCATCCCAGTCGTTGTCGCCAGGGGAAACCTCGTTGAGGTCGAAGCCAATAATCTGCTTGCCGCTCTTCACCACCATTCGCAGCAAATAGTGCGCCTGATTGAATGAAAGACCACCAACTACGGGTGTGCCGGTATTGGGGCACAATTCAGGTTGTAATCCATCAATATCGAAGCTGATGTAAACCTTCTGAGGAAGCTGGGCAACAATGGCCTCGCACTGCTGGTGCCATAGCTTACCATTGAACGCTTCTGCCTTCAGGTCGTAGTCGTTGAACATTACTACGCGGCTGTCGGCCTGAACTAAATTGAACTCATCCTGACAGAGATCGCGAATACCCACCTGCACCAACTTTTGCACCTGCTGCAGCTTAAGCGCATTGAACATGATTGATGCATGCGAGTAGGTGAATCCCTCGTAGGCCTCACGCAGGTCGGCATGGGCATCAATGTGCAGAATGCCAAAGCTTTCGTG
>DATKTT010000082.1:0-8919 GCA_035530955.1 Williamwhitmania sp.
ACAAAGCAGGAAAGAAGAATATTTTCGAGGGCACTATTTAGCCACAAAACCGTCACCGCAACCGGTGAGGTATTTTCTGAAAGTCTTTTGCACCGGAAAGTATTCCGGATTAACCCATGGTTGGGCTACATGCACATGAGCTTGGCCTTTGGATGGTTTCTACTCATTGTCGCCGGAAATCTTGAAGCCCGCTGGCATAGCCATGGGCACCTTAACGCACCGTACTACCCCATCTTTTTTGAGTTCTTTGTCCATGACCTTCGCCAGCTCCCCTACCGGAAGTTCTTCATCTTTGCCATGGACTTTCTCCTGCTCTTTGTTTTGTCGGGAGTAGCCATAGCCGTTATAAAACGGTTTAAGAGCAAGGTAGTTGGAATGAAGAAGACTACCCGCCTTAAAACCATCGATAAGGTTGCTTTAATTTCGCTGTGGCTCATTTTTCCACTTCGCCTTTTTGCCGAAAGTTTCAATGCTGGACTTTACGATACCGGTGGATTTCTCACTAACACGCTCGGTCACTTTTTTGCCAAGTTTCTCCCGCTCGAATACCTCTGCTATCCAACCTGGTGGGCCTACTCCATTTCATTAGGGCTATTTTTTGTAGCCGTTCCCTTTACCCGCTACATGCACATCCTTACCGAGGTATTTCTCATTTACCTTCGGAGCTTTGGAATCAAGGAGAAGTACCGGCATACATCCTACACCCAGGTCGAGATAAACTCCTGCTCACGGTGTGGTATATGCATCGACAAATGCCAGCTAAGCAGCGACCTAAACATTAGCAATATACAACCAGCCTACTTCAACCAGCTGCTGCGCGACAACAATCCACAGGCTGATGTTACGAAGACCTGTATGATGTGTGGTCGTTGCAACGACCTTTGTCCGGTTGGTATCGAAAATACGACCATTAGGCTTAACCAACGCAAAGAAAGTCCGCTATTTTCTGCAACCTCCTACTGCTATGTTGGGCAATCACCTGCTGTGAAAAAAGCAGAAGTTGCTTACTTCGCTGGATGCATGGGGCATCTCAACCCTAGCACTATTGGCGCAATGAAGGAACTTTTCCACAAAGCCGATGTTAACTTTACATTCATAGATGCCGATGGCAGTATTTGCTGTGGCCGACCGCTAAAGTTGGCAGGCAACAGCGAGGCTGCTGCAGCCCTTGCAAGTAAGAACTCTGAAATTATTGCAAAGTCTGGAGCAAAGTATTTAGTAACCTCCTGCCCCATTTGCTACAAAACATTTAAGGAAGATTACCGACTACCCATTCCTGTTTACCATCACAGCGAATATTTGCTGCAGTTGATCGTTGAAGAAAAACTGCAAGTTAAAAAAGGAACCTCAACGGTAGCCTACCACGACCCCTGTGACCTTGGCCGAGGAAGCAATATCTACAAGCAGCCCCGCGTGCTTCTTAGTCGAACTGGCACCTTGGTGAAAACCAATAACGAAAAGAGTAATTCGCTTTGCTGTGGTGGAAGCTTAGGCATTACAGTAATTGGAGCAGAAAGCCGAGCAGTTATCACGCAAAAAACATTGGCATCGCTCACCATAAACAAGCCCGACACTATAGCCACCGCTTGCCCACTCTGCAAAAAAACATTTGCAGCCCAATCCACAACAAGGGTAGCCGATATAGCAGAGATACTACTTGAAGCGGTTGTTGAGGTTCAAAAACCTGAAAAGCTAAAGAAAAAAGTGGTAAAGCCTGTGGCTGAGAAGAGCCTGGTGCTACACTAGCTCTATTCGTAGGAAGTGCTATATTTGTATAGGTCAACTAAAAATCGGAATGAGAATTAATTACTTAGGGCAAAAAAACATGAGAAATATTGGATATGCAACTGGCGCGTTAATTATTACTGGTATTTCACTTGCAGTTATTACTGCATGCGCCACTACCAAAGCAAAAACTTCTGAATCTCAAGCTGCAACTCCAACAACACAAACATCGCCGCAGCGTCCAAGTAGGGTTCCCGCCACTCCCTACCCCATTAGGTATGCCCAACCAAGTGGCGATACGCTTACCATTAAGCTCTACGGCGACGAACATCACCACTGGGCCGAAACAATTGATGGATACCTGTTGCTACAGCGTAACGATGGACCTTATGAGTACGCCTACCGCGACAAAGATGGGAAGATCGTTTCTACGGGCATTGTAGCTACCGATGCGGCAAAACGGGATGCTAAAACAGTGGAAGCCATTGCCAACTGTAAGCAACCCTAATTTTTGGAAGTTAAAGTTCTACAGGGCCGAGTTGCCGCATGGCGACAATAATCTGATATTGGGCATTGAGTAGAAATCGGGACGGCCTCGCTGGATTACGTTTTATTGGGCTTGGCAGGATAGCCGCCAGCATGGCTGCCTCCGACTGCGATAACTTTGAAGCAGGTTTATGAAAGTACTTCTGCGAAGCTGCCTCCACACCATACACGCCATCCCCCATCTCCACAATATTGAGATAAACCGCCATTATTCTTTCCTTGGTCCAGAAAACCTCAATTAGGAGGGTAAAGTAAGCCTCAATGCCTTTGCGTAAATAGGAGCGGCTTGGCCATAAAAACACATTTTTGGCCGTTTGCTGTGAGATAGTACTTGCCCCACGCAACCTCCTGCTATGCTCATTGTGGCGCAAAGCCTTACGGATAGCCTCAAAGTCGAAGCCAAAATGGTACGGAAAACTATTATCTTCTGCAGCAACTGCGGCCTGAACCATATTTGGCGAAATGTTTCGCATGGAAACCCAATCTTTTTGGAGTTTTAACGATTTCCCCTTGGATACCTGTTCACCACATCGTATTAGCATTAAAGGGGTTACTGGTATAGGTACAAAGCGAAATAGGATTACAGATCCTATAGATAAAATAAAAAAAGCGGCCATGGCATACCTAACCAGCCTCCATATCCGTTTCCACCTAAACTTTTTCAAGTCCATAAACCAATTCTCTCTTAATAAAAGTTCAGCAATTTAATATATCACGACGAATCTACCTACAGCAAAATTGCAATTGATACACGTTGAAATGAGAAAAGCTACAAACACCAAATTTTATTTTGATTTTGCCATGATTCGACAAAATCTTACCATATTTGTTTCTTAATTTAAGTAATCCATCCGTGAGAAAACAAATAACGACAATCCTAATACTTACTGGATTTCTTTTTTCATCTGTTTCAGCATTTTCGCAGCTCAACAAGGAACACTTTCTGTTTCAGGGTAGGCAGCGGCTATTCGACAGCCAGTATATTGACGCCATATCTTCCTTCAACACCATACTCAAGGCCGACACCACCCTTGCCGAAGCTTACTTTTTTAGAGGGATTGCCAAGTATAACCTCGGCGATTATATTGGGGCACGTGAGGATTTTACAAAGACTATTAAGTTTAACCCAATTTATACCCAAGCCTACCACTTTAGAGCCATTACACTTACCCGCATGGGTGAATACGATAAAGCGCTTGTCGATTTCGACAAAACACTTGACCTCCGGGTTGATATTCCAGGAGTATACTTTAACAGAGGTATTACCAATTTCCTAAGGCAGGACTTTGAAGATGCTCTCAAGGATTTTGGAACAGCCATCAAGCTGGACCCTAAGTTTGCAGATGCATACATCAACCGAGGCACCGCAAGAATTTACCTCAAAGACACAGTTGGTGCCCTTTCTGATTACAACAAAGCGCTTACGCTTAACAACCTAAATCCAGAACCCTATCTTAAGCGCGGAATGCTTTACCTCAAAATGGAGAAGTTGGATTCTGCATTAATCGACTTGAATAAAACAATACAGCTCGACTCAACCGTCACCCTAGCATACTTTAGCCGTGCACTAGTGAGGAACAGTAAAGGAGATATTAAGGGTGCACTAAGTGATTTCAACAAGGTTTTATCCATTGAGCCCGAAAATGCCTTAACGCTCTACAATCGGGCACTTATCCGATCATCAATTGGGGACTATAATAATGCTTTGAGCGACTACAATCAAGTTGCTGCACTCAACCCAAATAATGTCCTCATTTACTATAATAGAGGGGGCGTGTATTACGAACTTGGGAAATACAAAGAGTCGGTAAAGGACTACTCAAAGGCCATTGAGCTATACCCCGATTTTGCAACGGCCTACCTCAACCGATCGGTTGCCAAGCGCCAGCTAAATGACGAAAAGGGAGCATACCTTGACTACGAAACTGCTCAGAATAAAATTCAGGAATATAAGTCTAAGCTGGGAGAGAAAAACTTTTCGGAATTTGCCGATACCAGTAAAAAATTCAACAAGCTGCTTGCATTCGATGCTGATTTTGGTCGTGGCACAGAAGGCAACAACATGGTTCAAAACAAGAAGGTGGATATTACCCTTCAACCGCTTTATCGAATTTCAGCGGTAGAAGCCTACGAGCCACCTACAACGTCCAATTTCTATTCGCAGAAATTTGAAAACTTCAGAAAAAGCCTTGACCTTGTTCCCACAGCCATCTCAGCAAGCCGAACTTCACTCTCACCTGACACTTTGAAAGAAAAACTTGAGAAGGTGGACAGCCTGTTAGAAACATCTTCCTCACGAACACTGCTCTATGAACAAGCCATTTTGCTGGGTGATCTCAAGCGATACACCAGTGCACTTGAAGCCTATAGCACGCTCTATGCACAGGACAAAAGCGACCCATTTGCGCTTATCAACCGCAGCAGCGTTCAAGGTGAAATGATTGAGTTCATCAACTCCGTCGACAACTCATTTCAAGCAGTCACGCTAAACGAGTCGGGAAAACCATCGGTTAAAAGGCAACAAAACGTGGTGATCTATAACTATAAGGAGGCCATCGAAGATCTCAATGAAGCCGCAAGACTCATGCCCGATTTCCCCTACATTTACTACAACAGGGGAAATCTGGATTGCCTGTCTGGTGAGTTTACCAACTCCATTGTCGACTACACCAAAGCAATTGAGCTTTACCCCAACTTGGGTGAGGCATACTACAACAGAGGTTTGGTGCAGCTCTACCTTCAGGAAACCGAGAAAGGTTGCTTAGATATCAGCAAATCGGGCGAGCTGGGGATAAAAGATGCCTACAACGTTATTAAGCGATACTGTGTTAAGGACGATAAATAACAAAGAAGGGCATCTTACGGGTGCCCTTCTCTATTTCTTTAAACAAAAAAACTAAATTGAGGCATTGCGCCACTTTCCATACTTTAGGTAGAGTAGTGACGATACTGCCAGAAAAGTGCCATAGAGAATCTCCACGGTCCAAACAGCAGAGATCGAAAAGTGCAACACCATTGAGAATAGAAAAGCAAAAATGAGGTAGATCACCAAATCAGAGGTTTCAAACAGTAGCGTAATATTGGTTTTACCCGTTCCTGCAACTGCTTGAAAAGCAATCATTCCTATCGAAAGCATTGGACCAGCAACTGCCACAACCAACAGAATTGGACTCGTAAATTTCACTAGCGCCATGTCGGTAGTAAAGAGCATGAGTAAATCGTGCGAAAAAAAGGCAGAAACCACCAATACCACCAAAACAGATGCCAGCGATAGCATTTCCGATCGCATTACGAGCCCTATAACCTCCTCCTTTCTACCACTCCCAATTAGATAGCTAGTGAGGCTACTGGTAGCCGATGCAAACCCCCATACCGGAATCAACAGCAGCACGTAGAGGCTGCGAACAATATTTGATGCGGCGAGCACACGTTCACCCATATTCTCAATAAATAAAAAGAATAGCAACCAGCATGAAAATGAGAGTAGGTTTTGAAGCATAGTGGGCAACGAAACCCTCAACAGTGGCCTTAAAAAATTGGAACTAAAGCGGGTAAACGCAAAGAGATTATACTTTACGCTATCGATGGCAACCATGGTGTAAACAACGTAGAAAACGGCACCTAGCAGCTCAGCGATAACCGAGGCCAAAGCAGCGCCGGCAATTCCCATGGCCGGAAAACCAAAATTTCCAAAAATCATGCAGTAGTCCAGAATGATGTTGGTGATTACTACCACTATGTTTGCCACCGAAATTATCTTTGTACGTCCAATCCCAATGAAGAAAGATTGAAAAAGCAAGCTAATTACGACAAAAAACAGCCCCCACTTACGCCACGATATAAACTCTACCGCTGCCACCATCACCCGTGGCGATTTAAGGGTAGCACTTAGTATTACCGGTGCCATCTGCCATAAAACCCAAAACAACAGTAGTGAAAGGGTTAACAAAAAGTAAAAGGAGTGGGTAAGCGTAATACCTATACTCCCATACTTTTTCTGCCCAAACCGCCGTGCCACCACAATTTGGGTACCAATGGTAAAACCATAAGCAACCATAACAGCAGCAAGGTGTAGCAAACCACCAATGGCACCTGCACCAAGTGCAACCACCCCCAGTCGTCCTAAGAAAATGGTGTCGGTAATATTTAGCAGATTCTGCACCAAGCTCCCAATAATAATGGGGAAGGCTATATGCCAAATTCGCCGATAACCAACATCAGCATTAACGCTATCCTTAAAGTATTTATGCACACCCATTCTACTCAAATCTCCATTCTACTTCACCAACCCGCAACTTGACTGCGAGATTATTTAGCTCTCTATTAACAAGGCTTACCAAAGAATAATTGTCCTTCTCAATCGAGTGTAAAATTCGTCATTTAATCCCAATGTGGGAATATACCAACCCATTCATTGCACAAAAAAAACCCCGAAAGCAATGCCTTCGGGGGAATATTAAACCCTTACTACTTCATTAGATTTTGGTCGAAGTAGTCGGTAATCTTACGCATAAGATGAATGCGCCTGTATCCTCTTACGTTATGCTCATCACGTGGGTAAACAAAATAGTCAACCTGAACACCTTTGTTAATACATTCATTAATAAACAAAAGGCTATTCTGCCAAACCACCGTATTATCGATAGCACCATGGATAATCAACAGCTTACCCTTAAGATCCCCAGCAAAATTGATCAAGTCAGCGTTCTTATAACCTTCAGGATTTTCCTCAGGAGTGTCCATGTATCGTTCGCCATACATCACCTCGTAAAGTTTCCAATCGATAACTGGTCCACCTGCAACGCCAACTTTGAAAATTTTATTCTCCTTTACCATCATGGTTGTAGTCATAAAACCCCCGAAGCTCCAGCCATGAACACCAATTCGAGATGTATCCACATAGGGCAACTTCGAAAGATAATCGACTCCCCGCATCTGATCCGCCAGCTCGTTCACCCCAAGATTTCTATGAATTACACTTTCGAAAGCAAAACCACGGTTCGACGAACCTCGGTTATCAACCGTAAACATTATATATCCCTTTTGAGCCATGTAATATTCCCAAAGCCTTGCCCCGGCAAGCCACTCGTCATTCACCAGTTGTAAGTGGGGGCCGCCATACACGTATACTATTACCGGATATTTCTTGGTGGAGTCAAAATCGACGGGCTTTATTATTCTACAATACAAATCAGTAGAATCGTCGGCAGCCTTAATCTTGAAGATCTTCATTTCCGGCATTTTGTATGCTGCCAGCGGATTTGGAGCATTCAGCAACAACTTTTTTTCCTGACCGTTAAGATCTATAATGCTTATCCTATTGGGTGTAGTAGTGCTACTATACCTGTCGAGGATAAGCCCCTGGGTAAAGTTTACCAATGGCCTATGAGTGCCATCCAGCTTGGTTAATCGTTCAACCTTTAGAGTCTTCAAGTTTTGCTTATACACATTCACCTCAATAGGGCTGTCTTGGGTGGAAGTATAGAGAATATTCTTCCCATCCTTCGTAAATCCGAGGAAATCGAGAACTACCCACGGACCATTACCTACCTCACCATAGAACTTGCCTGTAATATCATAGAGGTAGAAGTGATCGTAACCATCGCGCTGACTGCGCCATAGAAATTTCTGTGGATCGTTGGGTAAAAATATGGCAGGATTCAGCGGCTCAACGTACCGAGGGTTGGTTTCCTCAAAAAGAGTCCTTACCAAATCCCCAGAGGACGCGTCGTAGAGATTCATCTTCATGTGATCCTGTCCACGGTTAAGCTCCGCGATAAGAATATACTTTTCGTCGGGTGTCCAGGCAATGTTTGTCAAGTAATGATCGAGCGGCTCCCCTGTTTTGAGATACAAGGTGCTCTTTGTGGCCGGATCGTAAACGCCAACCTTCACCTGATGGCTCGTCATACCAGCCATGGGATACTTTATGGGATCTACCGTTGCAATTCGAGTGGTGATATCCACCAATGGATAGTCAGTTACCATAGTCTGATCCATGCGATAAAAGGCTAACTTAGTTCCTTTGGGTGACCAGAAGGTTCCCTTTTCAATTCCAAACTCGTTGCGATGGACAGCTTGTCCATTAATTATATTTATGTTTGAATCCTTTGTGACGGTTTGAATTTCCTTACCCTCAATGGAGATGTAAAGGTTGTTTTTAACAGTAAAGGCAACGGCTTTATGGTCAGGCCTGTAATCAAGGTTTGCCGCGTCTTCATCAACCTTTAAAGTGTTAATAATCTTGTGCGTTGCTAAATCAAATGTGATAGTCGCATTACCATCTGTGAACAAAAAGTCACTTGCGGAAAGCCATCCTACAGAGGGCAGGCGCTTCAACTCCGGTCGACCATCTTCCTTCATCCATCCATTTAAATCCTGAAGGGTAAAGAGTACGTGCGGATTTTCATCCTTTACGCTTTGGACAAACAAGGTATCCTTACGCATAAAAGTGAATTCAGCACTCTGCCCTCTCCACTGCAATGCGGCTAGGTTATTTGGTGCTAGCTGGAACCACTGTCCAACAACAGCCTCATCTATCGATAAGAGCTTTTGCTGCGCAAATCCGCCAATAGTAAAGGCAAATAAGCTTACTAAAAGTAGAATCTTTTTCATCAGGAACGATAAGTTATTATAAAGCATACAAAT
>DATKTT010000083.1:0-9535 GCA_035530955.1 Williamwhitmania sp.
GCAACCGCAATAACAAAACGGTTCGTAGCTCAGTTGGTAGAGCACGTGACTCTTAATCATGGGGTCGAGGGTTCGATCCCCTCCGAACCGACAGAACGGAAGGCCTTTGGTCTTCCGTTTTTGCATTGGCACCAATCAAGCTATTAAGGAAGAATCTATATCTTTGCCTAAAACGTAACAGCAATGGACCAAAGACGAGTTCGAGTGCGATTTGCACCCAGTCCAACGGGACCGCTCCATATTGGGGGTGTGCGTACTGCCCTATTTAACTATCTTTTTGCACGCAAACACGGCGGCGACTTTCTGCTTCGAATTGAGGACACTGACTCCAACCGCTTTGTTCCCGGTGCCGAAGAGTATATTGTTGAGGCACTCAAGTGGTGCGGTATTGAGATTGACGAGGGTGTTTCCGTTGGAGGACCTCATGCGCCTTATCGTCAGAGCGAACGTAGGGCCATTTACAAGAAGTTTGCTGACCAGCTTATTGAATCGGATAACGCTTACTACGCATTTGATACTCCAGAGGAGTTGGATGCCTTGAGAGCCAGATATGAGGCAGAAGGAAAAACTTTCAACTATAACTTCGAAATAAGAACAACCCTTAGCACTTCGCTTACCCTCCCTACCGAGGAGGTGAAGCGTAGGATTGATGCTGGTGATGGCTGGGTAATCCGTTTTAAGATGCCTGAAAGCGAAGAGGTGGAGATGCTCGACCTTATTCGTGGCCGGGTGGTTGTTAATACTTCAACGCTTGACGACAAGGTGCTGTTTAAGAGTGCCGACATGCTACCTACCTACCATTTGGCAAATGTAGTAGATGATTACCTCATGGAAATTAGCCACGTAATCCGTGGAGAGGAGTGGCTACCGTCGCTTCCGTTGCATGTGCTCCTTTATCGTTCCTTTGGATGGACTGGCGTAATGCCTCAGTTTGCACACCTACCGCTTTTGCTTAAACCTACCGGCAACGGAAAGCTGAGCAAGCGTGACGGTGATAAGCTGGGCTTTCCAGTATTTCCCCTTTTCTGGAAGGCAGAAAATGGCGAGACTGCCAGAGGCTATCGCGAAGATGGATACTTTCCTGAAGCATTCATCAATCTATTGGCTCTTTTGGGTTGGAACCCTGGCACTGAGCAGGAAATTTTTACGATGGAGGAACTTATTGCTCAATTTTCGTTGGAGCGTGTCAACAAGTCGGGTGCTCGCTTCGATCCTGAAAAGGCAAAGTGGTTCAATCAACATTATCTTCGTCAGAAGAGGGATGCTGAATTGGCGACTCTATTTATGCCAGTTCTCGCTGAGCATGGTGTAAAAGCAGAGCATGCATTTGTTGAGAAAGTTGTTGGGTTGGTTAAGGAGCGTGCCATGTTTGTAAAGGACATTTGGCCCATATCATCCTATTTCTTCTTAGCTCCGGAAAGTTACGACGATAAAGTCGTAAAGAAATTTTGGAAAGAAAATGTTCCTGCAATTCTGGAGGATGCAAAACAGTTTCTGGCAGGAATAGAAGACTTTAGCCACGAGCTGGTGGAGAAGGCACTGCACGACTGGATTACCGAAAAGCAACTCCCCATGGGGCAAGTAATGAACAATCTCCGCCTATGCCTTGTTGGTGCAAGTATGGGTCCAGGCGTAGCTCAAATTGCGTCACTCCTTGGAAAAGATGAAACAATCCGCCGTATAGATGCCGGATTAACGAATATTAAAATAGAAGCGTAGTTAAATAATGGTTGTTAGTAGGTTACATAGCGTTAGTCTTCATTGTTGTGCTTGTTGTTGTTTCAACACGCCTACAGGAGGATGCGCTATACCTTTTTTTGCTAAGTTATCTTGATGATGTTTTTAGCGTTTTGGGTTGCCCTTCCTGGTTTCAGGGAGGGCTTTTTTTTTACATCAATTCAACGACATGAAACTTTTTACAATGCCACACCATCAGTTCAGCCGGCTCTCAAGAGAGGACGTTCGCGACTTCATTGAGGATATCACCAATAGTCTTTACCCTTCTCGCTGCGGCCGACTTCATCGCGTTTTTAGCCAGCAGCTGCTAAAGCGAAGGCTGATACGGTTGTTGAAACCAGTTGAATCAAGATTGTCGCTGTCTATAGAGATGATTTCTGCAAATTTTTTTGCGGAACTTCCTGCCATCAAGGCCGACCTTGACGCTGACGCTCGAGCCATTGCCGACAACGATCCGGCTGCCAGTGGGGCAGCAGAGGTGGTGCTCGCCTATCCAGGCTTTTTTGCCATAATGGTTTATCGAATGGCTCACAAACTCCACGGGTTGGAGATTCCTCTTCTTCCCCGGATGATGACAGAGCAGGCTCACTCCCTTACGGGCATAGATATTCACCCGGGTGCTGCCATTGGTAAGTCCTTTTTTATTGACCATGGAACGGGTATTGTGGTGGGCGAAACGGCTATTATTGGCAACAACGTTAAGCTTTACCAAGGAGTAACCGTTGGTGCGCTCAACGTGTCGAAAGGCCAAGCTACTCAGAAGCGCCATCCAACCATTGAGGATAATGTGGTTATCTACGCCGGCGCAACCATTCTAGGTGGAAAGACTACCGTAGGGCACGATAGCATTATTGGTGGAAATGTATGGCTTACCGAAAGCGTTCCACCAAACTCTATGGTCTATCATAAGAGTGAGGTGCGAATAAGGGAGCGGCTGGTAGTAAACGGGGTGAGGTTTACCGATGTGATCGATTTTTCGATTTAAAATCTAGCCTATGCCGAATAGGCCAATCAATTGTTACAATTAGAAACAAAAAAAACGAAAATAAAATGAAAGCAACAAATGTTTTAGAGTTGGTGGGCAATACGCCCCATCTCCGGCTCTCTACTCTCTTTCCAAATGGAGAGGTATGGGCAAAGATTGAACGTAACAATCCGGCAGGTAGCATCAAGGATAGGATTGCCATTTCCATGGTTCGCGATGCCGAGAAGCGTGGCTTGCTGAAGAAGGGTTCTGTGATTATTGAGCCCACCTCAGGCAACACTGGAATTGCATTGGCGATGGTTGGTGCAGTCTTGGGTTACAAGGTTATGCTTGTAATGCCCGAATCGATGTCGATGGAGCGCCGCAAGTTGATGACTGCCTATGGTGCCGAATTAGTTCTTACCCCGAAGGAGAAAGGGATGAAGGGTGCCATAGAGCGGGCGGCTGAGCTTGCAAATGAAATTCAGAATGCTTGGATTCCCATGCAGTTTGAGAATGCAGCCAATCCTGCCATTCACGCAAAAACCACTGCCGCCGAGATTCTAGCCGATTTTCCAGAAGGCTTCGACTACCTAATAACTGGTGTTGGAACCGGAGGACACATTAGCGGGGTAGCACAGGTTCTAAAGCAGCACTTTCCAAAGATTCAGATTGTTGCCGTTGAGCCAACTGATTCTCCTGTAATTAGTGGAGGCAGTCCCGGGCCGCACCCGCTACAGGGTATTGGAGCCGGATTTATTCCAAAAAACCTCAACACCGATTTGGTTGACCGGGTCATCACTATCACCAAGGAGGAGGCCTATGGCATGGTTCGTCGAGCAGCACAGGAGGAAGGACTGCTGGTCGGAATTAGTTCCGGGGCTTCGTTGGCTGCTGTAGCCAAGGTGCTTGTCGAAAAGCCCAGCGCAAGTGTTATAACCTTTAGCTACGATTCAGGTGAGCGTTACCTTAGCGTAGAAGGACTTTTCTAGCATTATAGTATCGAAACATTGCCTCTTGGTTTGTTGAATCGAGAGGCCTTTTTCAGTATTTGCCTCAATGAGTAACACCCATCAATAAACAAAACCCCTCCGGAAAATAGTTCCAGAGGGGTTAACTGTATTATGAATCTACCGTATTCTGCTACTTTCCTGAAATCTTGCTCCAGGAATCTTTGAGCGTTGCCGTCCGGTTGAAAACTATGCTATCCGGTTTGGAATCCTTATCCACACAAAAGTACCCGAGGCGTTCAAACTGGAATTTATCTAACGATTTTGCCAGAGCGAGGCTAGGCTCAATGTATCCGGTGGTAACCTTAAGTGAGTCGGGGTTGAGGTTAACCTTCCAATCCTCTCCTTCAGGAACATCTTCGGGGTTTTCGCCCATAAAAAGACGGTCAAAGAGGCGAATCTCTGCCTTAACAGCGTGCTGGGCCGAAACCCAATGAATGGTTCCCTGAACCTTGCGTCCGTCCGGTGAGTTACCGCCACGGGATGCCGGATCGTGGGTACAATGAACTTCTGTAATTTCACCGTTGGCATCCTTCACCACGCTTTCGCACTTCACAAAGTAGGCGTAACGCAAACGAACCTCCTGACCGGGTGCCAAACGGAAAAATTTCTTGGGTGGATTTTCCAAAAAGTCATCACGCTCGATGTAGAGTTCACGGCTAAAAGCAACTTTACGCTTTCCTGCTGTTTCGTCTTCCGGATTGTTGACGGCTTCCATCTCCTCCACTTGTCCTTCGGGATAGCTGGTGATAACTACCTTAAGGGGATTTAACACAGCCATGCGACGCTCAGCCCTCTTGTTGAGGTCCTCACGAAGGCAGAATTCCAGCAACGAAAGGTCGATTACGTTGTCGCGACGAGCAACACCTACCTTATCGGCAAAAAGTCTAATCGATTCGGGAGTATATCCTCTGCGGCGCAAGCCTCCAATGGTGGGCATGCGCGGATCGTCCCAACCCATCACGAGATTGTTCTTTACCAGCTCCAGCAACTTGCGCTTGCTCATCACCGTGTAGGTGAGGTTGAGGCGGGCGAATTCAATCTGTCGGCTAGGGAAAATTTCCAGCTCGCGGATGAACCACTCGTAAAGAGGACGATGCACCTCAAACTCAAGGGTGCAAATTGAGTGTGTAATTTTTTCAAGGGAGTCACACTGACCATGGGCATAATCGTACATGGGGTATATGCACCACTTATCGCCAGTGCGGTGGTGATCTGTATGGATTATGCGATACATGAGTGGATCACGCAAGAGCATGTTGGGTGAGGCCATGTCGCCCTTGAAGCGAAGCACCTTTTCACCATCCTTAAATTCACCATTACGCATTCTGGTGAACAGGTCGATGTTTTCTTCTACCGACCGATTTCGGTATGGGCTCTCCTTGCCAGGCTGATTTACGGTTCCACGATGTTCCCGTATCTGCTCCTGGGTGAGATCGTCTATGTAGGCTTTCCCTTTTTTAATGAGCACAACGGCCCACTCGTAAAGCTGTTCAAAGTAATCGGAGGCGTAGTATTCGCCATCCCACTGAAAGCCTAGCCAGTTTACATCCTCCTTAATGGAATCAACATATTCCACATCCTCCTTGGCTGGGTTGGTATCGTCGAAACGGAGGTTGCACTTTCCACCATACTTTTGGGCTAACCCAAAGTTGAGGCAAATGGACTTGGCGTGGCCAATATGCAAATAGCCGTTTGGTTCCGGGGGGAAACGGGTATGTACGCGCCCAGCATGTTTTTCGTTGCGAATATCCTCCTCAACAATTTCCTCAATAAAATTAAGCGTCCGAACTTCGCTGTTTTCGCCTAACCCTTCGGTGGATGAGTCTTTCATATAAATGTTATTTATTATCTTATGTTTTCTTTGTTAGAAGCGATTTGCCATAATTGATGCCAATTTGCCCCGAACTGGCAAATTTAAAAGGAATTAGGTTACAACCTGCGGAATAGGGACAAAAAATGTATTCGGGAGCATGATTATCAATAAAAGCACTTGGTTCTTCATTGCTCGCTTGTAAAACGGTTTTGCTACTTTTGTAAAAACTGATTCAAGATGGGAGTAATAGCCATAGAGAACATGGAGTTCTACGCCTTTCATGGCTGCTTTGAGGCCGAAGCTGTAGTGGGTAACCGATTTCTGGTCGACCTCTGGATTGAAATCGACCATAGGATGGCCGCGGAGTCGGATAACATAATTGATGCGGTAAACTACCAGCAAGCCTACCTCATAGTAAAGCGGGAGATGGCGATTCGATCCAACCTGCTGGAAAATGTGTGCAAGCGCATCATCGAAGGCCTTTACGACGAGTTTTATGGATTGAAACACGTAAAGGTGAAGGTCTCGAAAATGGCCCCACCAATGGGCGGTGCTATAGAACGGGTGAGTTTAACCCTAGAGAAGTAGCGTGGGGGTTATTCAAATAAAGGAGTGCCCACGCTGTGGTATGCTGTTTGACTGCTATTGTCAAAGCACAAAATATGGTTGCTGGTGTAACTCTTTTATTCTTACGGCAGAGGTATTAAACCATTTGAAAGTTCACTACCAAAACTGTCTGTGCCCCAACTGCATTAAGGAGTTTTCCGAAAAAGGAATAGCGCTTCTGTTGCGAAATTGAAAAAAATTCTATCTTTGCAATCCCAAACCATGGTCTCGTGGCCGAGTGGCTAGGCAGAGGTCTGCAAAACCTCGTACAGCGGTTCGAATCCGCTCGAGACCTCCAAGCCCTGCATTTCTTGCAGGGCTTTTTTTTGCTTTGGAAAATCTTTTTTTTCATTTCTTTTTTGTCTTACAGTTGTTATTGGTGGTGAGATGATTTCGATCTCTCAATGGGAGGCCTCACTTACTAAGTGAGAATGGTTGGGATGGCAATGTTTCGTCAAAAAACAGAAGGTCAATATTATGAGATTAAGCCATTTATCTTAATTGTTAGCTTGGTGTTGATAAAACGTTTCCTCTCTAGTTGGTACACCTGAGGCAGTAGTATAACTTGCAAGTCAACTTTGTAACCGTGCCACTTCTTGGCAATAAGAAGGTTAGCCATAGGCTGTTTAAAAAGATTTAATACACGATATAATGCAACGCGAAAACGAGAACGTTCAGAACAAGAAAACGAAGCAATCGGAGAAGGAAATTTTGGAAAAGGTTTATAGCTATGAGGAGGCGGTAGAATCTTCCAACGAGTATTTCAAGGGTGACCAGCTGGCAGCAACGGTTTGGGTAAGTAAATATGCTCTTAAGGACTCCTTTGGTAAGATTTACGAACTCAATCCTGCCGATTTGCATAGACGGTTGGCCAAAGAATTTTATCGAATGGAGGTAAAGTATCCCAACCCACTGAGCGAGGAGGAAATTTTTGAAACGCTAGACCAGTTTAAGTACATTATTCCCCAGGGCGGACCAATGACAGGAATTGGGAACGACCACCAAGTAGCCTCGCTATCGAACTGCTTTGTGATCGGTCACAAAAATCCGGCAGACTCCTATGGTGGAATTATGCGTATTGATGAAGAGCAGGTGCAGCTCATGAAGCGTCGTGGTGGCGTTGGCCACGACCTTTCGCATATCCGCCCCAAAGGAAGCCCCGTTCTCAATAGTGCATTAACTTCTACGGGTGTAGTTCCCTTTATGGAGCGCTACTCCAACTCCACCCGTGAGGTGGCGCAGGATGGCCGTCGTGGTGCGCTCATGCTCTCCATCTCCATTAAGCATCCCGATGCTGAAAAGTTTATCGATGCCAAGATGGATGCAGGAAAGGTTACCGGTGCAAACGTTTCAGTAAAAATTGATGATGAATTTATGCGCTCCGTGGTTTCGGGGAAGCCTTATGTTCAGTGCTACCCTGTTGATGCCACCGATCCAAAGTATAAAGTTGAGGTTGATGCACGTAAAATCTGGAACAAAATTATCCACAATGCATGGAAGTCGGCAGAGCCGGGCGTTCTTTTTTGGGATACCGTGCTGCGTGAGTCTGTTCCCGACAGCTATGCCGACTTGGGTTACCGAACCGTTTCCACTAACCCGTGCGGTGAGATTCCCCTTTGTCCATACGATAGCTGCCGACTTATTGCCATAAATCTCTACAGCTACGTTGATATGCCCTTTACAGCAGAGGCCAAGTTCAACTTTGTGAAGTTTAAAAAGCACGTGCGGGTTGCCATGCGCATGATGGACGACCTTATCGACTTGGAGCTGGAGAAGATTGATGCCATACTTGGAAAGATTACAAAGGATCCGGAAGATCAAGATGTAAAGAGCGTAGAGCGGTCGCTTTGGGAAAAAATTAAAACTAAGGCCACTGAAGGACGCCGTACAGGTCTTGGTATTACAGCAGAAGGGGATATGCTTGCTGCACTTGGATTGCGTTATGGCTCTGATAATGCCATCGACTTTGCGGTGGAAATACAGCGTACGTTAGCCTTGGAAGCATACCGTTCCTCAGTAGAGATGGCTATAGAGCGCGGTGCGTTCCCCATCTACGACGCCAAACGGGAAAAGAACAACCCATTTATTCAGCGTATTAAGGCCGCTGACGAGGAACTTTACAGTAACATGGTTGAGCATGGACGCAGAAATATTGCCCTACTAACCATTGCCCCAACTGGAACCACCAGCCTAATGACTCAAACCACTTCTGGGATTGAGCCAATATTTCTACCAGCTTACAAGCGTCGCCGAAAGGTTAATCCCAACGACCAAGCTGTGAATATTACCTTTACCGATGAAATTGGCGACTGCTGGGAGGAGTATAACGTATTCCACCATAAGTTTCTCATTTGGATGGATGAGGCTGGGTTCGATTCCAAGGAGGTGGAGCACTACACCGACGAGCAGGTGCAGCAGCTGGTAGAAAAGTCGCCCTACTTCAAAGCCACCTCCAACGATGTGGATTGGGTAAGCAAGGTGAAGATGCAGGGAATGATTCAAAAATGGGTTGACCACTCAATCAGCGTAACGGTTAACCTGCCCGAAGACACTACCGAGGAGATGGTTGCCGAGGTATACAAAACTGCATGGGAGAGCGGATGCAAGGGCTGCACCGTATACAGGGAAGGCTCACGGGCTGGTGTATTGGTTTCGAATAGCAAGAAGGGTAAGAAGGAGAGTTCCATACCCGTTAAGCGACCCGCCATTCTCGATTGCGAAGTTATTCGGTTTAAGAATAACCACGAAAGTTGGATTGCATTTGTTGGGTTACATAATGGACGGCCCTACGAGATATTCACCGGTATCTCCGACGACGATGTGCTGGCCATTCCCAAATCTATTGATCAAGGTAAGATATTAAAAATTAAGGATGATCGTGGTAGCCGTTACGACTTCCAGTATGAAGATAAGTATGGCTATACCAATACCGTTGGTGGGCTGTCGCACATGTTCAACAAGGAGTTTTGGAACTATGCCAAGCTTATCTCGGGAGTGCTACGCAACGGCATGCCCATCCCCGATGTGGTAAACCTCGTTTCCTCTCTGCGTCTCGATAGCGAAAGCATCAACAACTGGCGAAATGGAGTGGAGCGTGCGTTGCACCGCTACATTCCCAATGGAACCAAGGCAAAGCATGGAAAGAAATGCCAAGAATGTGGATCAGATTCGCTTATATATCAAGAAGGATGTCTTTTGTGCACTAATTGCGGAAGCTCTAAGTGCGGTTAGTCGGTTAATTTGGCAAGTAAGCCCGGTCGCGAGATCGGGCTTTTTTGTTGAAGATCGCAAGAAAACCTAAAGCCTTCAATAGCGTGTTTTACCTGCTAGAAATTCGCCGAATTCTTTTGTTTAGATAATAAATCACCGCACCACAGTATGGTTTAAGTTGATTATTTGAAT
>DATKTT010000084.1:0-2592 GCA_035530955.1 Williamwhitmania sp.
GTGAAGAGTGCCGATCTTATTTGTGTGCTGCAGGATGGTGAGATTGTGGAGCAGGGCAAGCACGATGAGCTGCTGACTAAGGGTGGCATATATTCGAAGTTGTATAATATGCAGCTCTAGTTCCTAGAACTACTAGGTTGCTGTTGAATATTACGTCTGTTGGTAATGTGTGGACTGGAGATTACGGTGCTTTTGTTACTGCAAACAAGGATTTTCGAAGTAGGGGATTACCATTTTACTGAATCGAAAACTAAAAAATAGGATGATGAAATTCTTTAAAAAGCTTTGGGATTCCAATCCACTCCATGTTATTCTGATTGGAGCTTTCCTCATACGGTTGCTCGCAGCCATCTTTTCACAGGGGTATGGAATGCACGACGACCATTTTTTGGTGCTAGAAGCTTCACAGTCGTGGGTGGATGGTACCGATTACAACGACTGGTTACCCAAGAGCCAGGTGAATCCGGTTCCGTCTGGCCACAGCTTTTTCTACGTAGGAATTCACTTCCTCATACTTTCTGCTTTTAAGGCAGTTAGCATTCATAACCCCAAGGTTATGGCATTCCTGATTAGGTTGCTGCACGCCCTATTTTCGCTCATTGTGGTTGCCTTTGGCTATAAAATTGCCGATAGGATGGGTGGTAGAAAGGCTGCCATTCAGGTAGGGCTCGCTCTATCATTCCTTTGGTTTATGCCCATGCTCTCCGTTAGGAATTTGGTGGAGATGGTTTGCATTCCCTTTTTGATGATGGGGGTATATATGGCGTATGTTGCCCTTGAGGAGTCTCGGTCGTACAAGTATTTCTTATTCGCAGGTTTGGTCATTGGCCTAGCCTTTTCTATCCGTTTCCAAACAGCCATCTTTATAGGAGGTATTGGTCTGGTAATCCTTTTCCGAAAAAAGTTTTGGGAGGCGATAGTTTTTGGTGTGGGAGTGTTGATCTCCATATTCATGATACAGGGAGTGGTGGACATGTTTATTTGGGGAAGACCATTCGCCGAACTGATGGAGTATATTCGCTACAACCTAGCTCATAAAACTGATTATGGCACAGACAACCCATATATGTATGCTTCCATTATTATTGGGGTATTACTTCCACCGCTGGGTTGGCTTTGGATTGTTGGTTTCTTTAGAAGTTGGAAAAAGACGTTAATTATTGTTTTGCCAACGCTGCTATTCACCGCGTTTCATTCCTATTTCCCAAATAAGCAGGAGAGGTTCATCTTCCCAGTATTGCCCTTCTTTGTCACTGCCGGTATTATAGGCTGGTATAAAATTAAGGAATCGAAATTTTGGGTAAATCACCCAGGGCTGATTAAGGGGTTATCCATTACGTTCTGGGTAATCAATATCACGCTACTTCTACCCATTTCTGTTTCATCATCAAAGTTGTCTCGCGTAAATGCCATGTATTACCTCTATGGTAAGTCGGTTCCCCATGGAATTTTAATTGAAGATACATTGCATGATAACGTAAATCTGCTACCGGGTTTTTACGCTGGCAGCTGGTTTGTGCAGTACAACTTGGCCCGGGTAAGCGACAAGGATACTTCTACTGCGCTAGTTCATAAGCTCATTGAGGACGGACATTACCGTAAAATGATACGTTCGGTTCAATATTTCGACACCTTTTCGGTTGCCCAGCTGCCCGAATACGTGTTTATCTGCGAGAGCAAAGATCTAGAACTTCGAAAAAAAGCAATTGAGAAGGTCTTTCCACCGCTTACGCTTGAGGCGGTGGTTGAGCCAAGCATCCTCGATAAACTCCTCTACAAGCAGAGCAAATCGAATAGAAATCAGACCATATATATTTATAAGGTATCGAAGTAGGAAATTGTTACAGAAAATTGGATAACGGGGGTGGTTTACGAATCACCCTTTTTCCTTTTAGAAATGTGGGAGGTAGCTGTTTGAGATGGCTACACGAAGGTTACGGCTAAGTTGATAATGAAGTTCCACATTGTGGCGGCTCCAATGGCAAATAATTTGGCGAAGTAGAAGTTCCAGTTAGCCTTGCTCACAAGTAGCCAAAGTACAAAGGTATTAATTCCCAGTCCAACAATGGAAACACCAATAAATTTGCCATATTCCATTAGCATATGGGGGTTATGGCTGTGGAAGGTGTATACCCTGTTGAGTATGTAGTTGGTGGAGGCGGCGGTGATAAATCCGGTTGCGTTGGCTATATACTGATGAATCTTGAGCTTGTTTCGGAGGAGGAAGGTTATTCCGAAATCGATGAATAGTCCGGAAATGCCAACCAACCCAAATTTTAGGAATTTTGCAACTACATCGGCATTAAGTCCCAATTGTTCCATAGCCTGATTAGTAAAAAAGCCCTTGAAAGGGCTTTGGTGGCGGAGAGAGAGGGATTCGAACCCCCGGTACTCTAACGAGTACAACGGTTTTCGAGACCGCCCCGTTCGACCGCTCCGGCATCTCTCCAGAATAGTAATAGCAGTAGGAAGGTTTTAGCCTTCCTTATGGCGGAGAAAGAGGGATTCGAACCCCCGGTACCCTCACGAGTACAACGGTTTTCAAGACCGCCGCATTCAACCGCTCTGCCATTTCTCCGAGCGTCGGGCGCA
>DATKTT010000085.1:0-2973 GCA_035530955.1 Williamwhitmania sp.
CTCCTTTCAACAAAATGATCTCTGGTGGTCAGCGCAAGCGTCTTAATATCGCACTCGAACTTATTCGAGAACCATCCATTCTGTTTGTCGATGAACCTACATCGGGTCTCTCCTCTCGCGACTCCGAAAATGTTATGGATCTACTGCGGGAATTGACACTCAAAGGCAAGCTCATTTTTGTGGTAATTCACCAGCCATCGTCCGACATCTACAAGATGTTCGACAACATGATGATTCTGGATACCGGCGGCTACATGATATACTATGGCAACCCGGTTGAAGCCGTAATGTATTTCAAGCGGATTGACGCCCAAATCAATAGCGATCAAGGTGAATGTCCAACCTG
This sequence comes from Williamwhitmania sp., assembly GCA_035530955.1. Classification (GTDB taxonomy): domain Bacteria; phylum Bacteroidota; class Bacteroidia; order Bacteroidales; family Williamwhitmaniaceae; genus Williamwhitmania. Next base: position 347 of record DATKTT010000085.1, read on the forward strand.
CGGTAACGTAAACCCCGAACTCATTTTCAACATTGTTGAGGCCAAGGTGGTAGATGAATTTGGCCGATACACACCGACGCGAAAGATTTCTCCTCAGAAATGGGAAGATCACTATAAAGAAAATCTAAAAATGAAGGTGGTAGAGGATATCCAAGTGCCACCACCCGTATCACTAAACATCCCTTCACGGCTAAAACAATACATTATTTATACCCTTCGCGATTTCCACTCGAAGGTTAGTAATACACAGTACATTGTTCTCAACCTACTTGAAACTCCCATTCTTGCTTTTATCCTCTCCTATGTAATTCGATATATCGCCAACCCAAATTCCAACGTCTATATCTTCAGGGAAAACGAAAATATTCCCATCTACATCTTCATGGCAATTATTGTTGCCCTATTCATCGGCCTTACCGTCAGCGCTGAGGAAATTTTCAGGGATCGAAAAATCCTAAAACGAGAAGCATTTTTAAATCTCAGCCGTTCAAGCTATCTTTTTTCAAAAATTACGATACTCATAGTTATCTCGGCCATTCAAAGTTTATCCTTTGTGCTAATTGCCAATAATATTCTTGGCATAAGAGACATGGGGTTTGTATACTGGTTTGCCCTATTCACCACCGCCGTTTTTGCTAATCTACTAGGACTCAACATTTCGGCCTCCTTTAACTCTGCCGTTACCATTTACATTGTAATTCCGCTGATCATGATCCCCATGATGGTGCTTAGCGGAGCTATGTTCAGTTTTGACAAGCTCAATAGAAGCGTTGGAAGCGTAGACAAGGTTCCCTTAATTGCCGATATGATGGCTACCAAGTGGGTTTACGAAGCGCTTGTTGTGCATCAATTTAAGGATAATGACTTTGAAAAATACTTTTATGAAATAGAAAAAAAAGAGAGTCAAGCCAATTACAAGATAGTATACTATATTCCAGAGTTGCAAAAACGAGCAGATGCATCGCTATTGCTATTAGACCAAACGCCCACCGAAGCCAGCAAGAGGCAAATGGCAGACTATCTAGCCGTTCTAAAAAAAGCTGTTTCAAAAGAAGTATTGCTAGTGCCCGACATTCCCTTTAAACAGGTTGAGCAACTAACACCTTCCTCCTACACCATTGAAGTGGCAGCGATGCTTTCAGAATACCTCGAAAAGTTGGATAAACATTACAACGATGCTTTTCAGCACATTGATAAAATCAAGGAAGCCAAGATAAATTACCTCATCCAAACCAATAAGGCCCTTTACAACGCTAAAAAACAGGCCTTCCACAACGAAAGTATTTCCGACTTAGCCACTAAAGTACTGGAGAAAAACAAGATATTGGAATATAACGATGAGTTGGTGCAGCAGTATGATCCCATCTTCAGAGATCCTGAACCAAGTTCTTTTTTTTCGTTCCGCTCCCACTTTTTAGCACCAAGGAAATACTTTTTAGGACATTTCTGGGACACTTACTGGTTCAACATGTGCGTTGTTTGGTCGATGACCATAGTGCTCTACTTTACGCTCTATTATGAGCTGCTAAAGAAAGCGTTGACCCTACTCTCTGAGATTAACCTTAAAAAGTTTCGTTTTTCTAAAAAATAAATTTTTATCTTTATACAGGCTTAAAAAGATATAAGGCTTAAACCCAAAGTAGAACATGTTGAAAAAGCTTCTATATTTTGTTTCCATTACGGTAATGATGTCTGGCTGTTCGTCATGCGTGCATCAGGGTAATGTTGATTTGCAGCAATCGCTTGATGTGCCAGATACCGTCCTTGAAGACCAAACGCAATTTGATCCAAACGTAGTGCAGAACATGGTTCAGAACATTGCATCTCCTGTTGAAATTGCTGCACTATTCAAGAGTTTAAAGGCACCTTTTTCAAAGGATTATTTAGCTCCCACAAAAAACGTGGATGCCTTCAATACCAGCTTTAGAAAATCTATCGGCCTCGGTATTTATGGTGCCGATTTAGGTTACATCAACATGTATGGCAAAACCCTAATGGTGGTAGATTATATAAGCGCCATTAAAACACTTGCTGATGGCATTAAAGTGGGTCAGTTTTTCGATTTTGCCACACTGAAAAGGCTTTCCTCCAACGACGGAAACATCGATTCGCTAATCTTCATATCCACATCCAACTTCAACAAAATTGATGCCTACTTAACTGAGACAAATAGGAGCAGCTTAAGTTCTGTTATTATTGTAGGCGTATGGATTGAGGGATTATACCTCTCGTGCCAGGTATCGTCTTCCATTTCCAGTGCAGAGTTGAACGAATATATCGGGGAGCAAAAAATTGCCTTCCAAACCCTATATCTAGTTCTCTCCCACTACAAAAAGGATCCCAACATTGGCGGGCTGGTTGACGATCTGGGTGAACTGAAATCGATATACGATGAAATTACTATTACCTACGAAGTTGGAGAGCCTAAGACCATAGAAAAGAACGGAGTAATTACTTTTGTTCAGAACGACAAGAGTAATGTCAATATAAGCGATGATCAACTTAAACGATTAAAGGCAGCCGTTGAAAAGGTAAGAAACAAGCTAATTGGTGCTTAGTATGAAAAATAAGTTCTTAATTATTTCTTTGCTAACGCTTGTTATTGGATTAGTGTCAGGCGGTATGTT
>DATKTT010000086.1:0-3664 GCA_035530955.1 Williamwhitmania sp.
TTTCAGGAAGATAAAAAGCTTTCACTGCATGAAGAATTTATCCTTTTTAAGTAAGCTGTTGATTGGTATTCTAACTATTATTTTGGTTACGGTCACTGTATTAGTCTATTTGAACTATTACAACTTTAGCAACCACTTTAAGAAAATAGTTGCCAACCAGCTGGAATCGGTTGCCATTCTTAAGGCCGATGATATTTCAGAATGGAGAAATGAACGATTATCGGATGCTAAATACTTACAAACTAACCAAGAGTTTCATACGCTGGTTAACCGCTATCTAAAGCTTTCGTCCGATACAGGGGTAAGAAATCAGCTGGTTAGCTTCGTAAAGCAGCTGCAAACCAGCCACCACTATGACTTCTTTTTGGTTAGCAAAACGGGCAAAGTCGATTTTGCTAAGTCAACAAACCTTGATAAGCTCTCCAGCATAGTTTCTAATAAAGCAAAAGAGTGCATTGTCACTAAAAAGATAGTTTTTCTCGACTTTTATTGCAACGAATATACCCAGCATGCTTTCCTAGGTCTGTTAATTCCACTAAATATTGAAGGAAGGAGGCAGCCGATTGACGAGGTTGCAGTATTACGAATATCTCCCTTGAACTACCTATACCCAACCCTTGCCAAGTGGCCCACTCCATTTCAAACTGCCGATATTATATTGTTGAGGCAGGAAGGGGATTCAATGCTTATTTTAAATAATACAAAAAATACAATCGGTGCCGCTTTGCGGATAAGTATCCCAATTACAGATTCAATCCATGTAAAAAAACCTAGCTTTTTCAGGGGTAAGGGAATCTGGATAATGAATGGCCTTAGTGGACAGCAGTATGTGGCCAGTTCAAAAAAGGTTGAAGGATCTCCTTGGATTTTGGTTACTCGGATTGTTAAACAAGAGGCATACAAGCCATTGCTCTACAGAAGTATACTCCTTTTTTTCATTATTGCTATGTTTTTTGTAACCATAGTAGTAACGCTATTGCTGGTTGTTCATTTGCAAAAATCGAAGGCTTACCGATTGACACTTGAAAGGGAGCGGAAGCTTTGGGAAAAGGAGAATTTATACTCCACGTTGCTGAGGAACGTTCCACAGAAAATATTCTTTAAGAATAAAGATTTGGTCTACCAATCGTGCAACGAGCATGTGGCTGCCGATTTGGGTATTACCCCTGAGGAAATTGCCGGGAAAACAGACTACGACCTCCACAACCCCGAGCTGGCCAAGAAGTTTCGCGCCGACGACCTCCGAATACTTGCCAGTGGTATTGCCGAGCAAATGGAGGAGAGCTATGAAGTGGATGGTGAGCAGAGAACTATTATAATTAACAAAGCTCCAGTAAAGGATGAACAGGGTAACACGGCAGGAATTCTTGGAGTTTTTACCGACATTACTAAGTTTAAACAGAATGAGCTCCAAGTAAAACGAGTAAGCCGAATATACAATGTTCTAAGCGAGGTAAACCAAGCTATTGTTCGCATTCGGGACCTGAAAAGTCTCTACCAGCGAATTTGCGACATTGGTGTAACCATTGGTGAGTATAGAAATATTTGGATTGGCATCTACGATGAATCCAAAGAGGTACTGGAAGAGGTTGCTAAGGCAGGTGTTTTTGAGGAATCTATTAAACCCTGCTTCACATCACTCCACTCATCAACCTGTCCAGTTGCAAAGGCTTTTATGGAGAAAAAAAGTCAAGTTGGAGGGGCAAGTAATAAAGCTGATTGCTCCGTTGATATTTGTAAGCATGGCATACGATCGTTTGCCTATTTCCCAATTTTCCTTCAGGATAAAGCGATTGGTATTTTAGGCGTTTATGTTGGCACCGACAATTTTTTTAGTGCTGATGAGCTCAAGCTGCTCGAAGAGCTGGCATCCGATGTTGCGCTAGCCATGGATGTTGATGCAAAGAAGCAGGAGCAGATTAAGGCAGAGAGTTCCATTAAGGTGGAGAAGGAGCGGTTGGAGATGGCGCAACGGATTGGCCATGTTGGAAGCTGGGAGCTTGATCCTGTAACACAAATATTTTGGGCTACTGAGGAATCATTTAGAATTTACGGGCTTGAAGTAACACCAAATAATCAGGTTTCGTTAGAAGTGATTGAACGTTGCATACCTAACAGGGAAGTAACCCACCAGGCGCTTTTGAATCTGGTTGAGCGAGGCGAAGTGTTTGATAAGGAATTTGAGGTGGTTCCATCCAATGGTGAGCCATTAAGGTGGGTACACGTTATTGCTCAGCTGGAGGTCGACTCGCTTAAAAATTCGGCAAAAGTAATTGGTGTAATTGAAGATATTACTGAGCAGCATTCCTACCAGATAGCGCTGCAAAAGAGTGAAGAGTATTTTAGGTTACTCTACGAGCAGGCTCCCACGCCTTATCAATCGCTGAATGAGAATGGTGAAATTGTTGAGATAAATAAAGCATGGCTCTATCACCTTGGATTCGAACGGGAGGAGGTTATTGGGCATAGTTTCGCCGAGTTTTTAGTCCCGGAGCAGGTGCCCCTTTTTCTAGAGCGATTCCCTAAATTTAAACAAGATGGTGTGGTTTCTGGTATCGACTTTAATCTCCTTCATAAAAACGGGAAAAAGGTTATTGTGCTCGAGGTGGATGGACGCATTGCCTACGATAGGGAGGGAAAATTTAAGCAGACCCATTGTGTTCTTCACGATATTACAGAAAAGAAGGAGGCAGAGCTGGCCATTCGGGAGAGCGAGGCACGGTATAGGCTGCTCTTCCAAAGCAGCCCCTTACCAATGTGCGTTTATGATACCAAAAATTTAGGATTTTTGGCAGTTAATGAAGCAATGGTGACCAAGTATGGTTACTCCCGCGACGAGTTGATGCAAATGACCATTAAAGATATTACTCCGCAGGATGATGTAGAGGAGCTAGAGAGTGCCCTCCAGAATCAGGTAAAGTTGAGGACTTACCCTCACCCCTGGCGCCATATTTTAAGGAATGGCGAAATTGTGTATGTTGAAATTACCTCTCATGCCATTGATTTCTTAGGAATACAGTCTCGTTTAGTGCTGATTAACGACATATCGGAGAAGCTGGAGGCCGAGAAAGCAGTTCGAGAGTCGCACCAAACTGCCCAATCTACGCTCGATTCTCTATCGGCCCTAATTTGCGTTTTAGACAAGAAAGGGGAGGTAGTTGCTCTTAACAAGGCTTGGCTTGGTCATTCCAAAGTAAACCATGCCATACTTCGGGCTGCAAAGGTTGGAGATAATTTCATTGATAATTGTCTTCATGCTAAGACAATTGGAAAGGAGAGTGCCTTCTCTTTTGCCGATGGAATACAATCGGTTATTTCCGGTGAAGCAAGAAGTTTTTCAATGGTTTATGAAGTAGAAGGTGACAGGGGAACTCTTTGGTTTTTGGGTAAAGTGATTCCGTTTGCAACCGACAACAACTCCTTAGCCTCTCGTGTAATAGTAATTAGCGAGGATATTACGCGGCGGAAACAGTATGAAATATCGTTGCGCAAAAGCGAGCATCAACTTATTGAACAGAATGAAGCCTACTTTGCACTCAACGAGGAGCTGAGCGAAAGCTACGATCGCATTCAATCCATTAACGAGGAGTTAATGGCGGCCAAGGAGAAAGCAGAGGAGAGCGATAGGCTAAAATCGGCATTCTTGGCAAACATGAGCCACGAA
>DATKTT010000087.1:0-8557 GCA_035530955.1 Williamwhitmania sp.
TCTTTTTTGCGTAATCACGCATCGTTAAAATACAAAAGCCTCGTAAAACGAGGCTTTGTGGGAACAATAGGATTCGAACCTATGACCCTCTGCTTGTAAGGCAGACGCTCTGAACCAGCTGAGCTATGCTCCCAATAAAAATTCAACTTTGGTGTGGGAACAATAGGATTCGAACCTATGACCCTCTGCTTGTAAGGCAGACGCTCTGAACCAGCTGAGCTATGCTCCCAAAGATTGAAACTTTAGCAAATCGTTTTTTGTCTAAAGCGGTGCAAATATAGCTCACTTTTTCAAATTCACAAAGGGCCCCTGCAAAAACTTAATGAAATTAAACCACCTCAGCAACAACAAACGTACTTCCTCCTATGAAAACCAAATCGTTAGGTTCTGCATTTATTTTCGCCGCTTCAAAAGCCTCCAAAACATTTGGGTAGCAGGCCCCCGTAAGATCAAAACTGGCAGCCAACTCCTTCAAGGTTGTCTCCGACATCGCTCTTGGAATGGAAGCTTTCGTAAAGTAATAGGTGGCGTTTTTTGGTAATAAACCAAGAACTCCTCTTACATCCTTATCCGAAACCATACCTAAAACAAAATGCAACTTCCGGTGAGGTGTAAATTCTAGCTGCTTCACAACGTATCCTATTCCATCCACATTATGGCCAGTATCGCACACAACTAATGGATTGATTCCCAGTATCTGCCAGCGTCCAATCAAGCCAGTTTTTTGCGCAGCACTGCTGAGGCCTTGCAGGACTGCCTCTGGAGAAACACGAGGAAAGCGGTCAGCCAAAACCTGTATTGCCGCTAAAACAGTTAGAATATTATGCTTCTGATATATGCCGCCAAGGTCAATCTCTACTTGGTCTCCGGCAACCAACGACGGGCCATTTACCCTGAACCATTGCCTACCGTTAGATGAGAAGCCGTGATCTTCAACTGCAAGCACCCTGTCGGCCAATACAAGTGAGGTGGCAACCTCCTCAGCTTTAGCCATAAATACATGTAAATAAGCAGGGTTTGATTCACCTAAAACAGCAGGAACATTAGGCTTAATAATGCCAGCCTTTTCGAAAGCAATTTTTTCAAGCGTATCACCCAGAAGGTCGGTATGATCGAGACCAATATTGGTAATTACACTTAACTCTGGGGTAATAATGTTGGTAGAATCGAGCCTTCCACCAAGGCCAACCTCAACTACTGCCACATCAACTTTTTCGCGAGCAAAGTAGTCGAAGGCCAACGCCACTGTCATTTCAAAAAACGATGGTCGGATTTGCTCGAAAATTGCTTTGTTATTTTCAACAAACAGTACAACCTCCTCTTCTGGTATAGGTTGTCCATTAATTTTGATTCGCTCGCGAAAATCCTTTAAATGCGGAGAGGTATATAACCCAACACGATAGCCTGCCTGTGATAAAACGGCAGCCAGCATATGTGATGTTGAGCCTTTCCCATTCGTTCCAGCAACATGAATACTCCTAAATTGCCTATGAGGGTGATTAAAATGTTCGTCGAGAGCCAAGGTATTTACCAAATCTGCCTTGTAGGCAGCCTTCCCTAACCGCTGAAACATTGGCAGCTGGCTAAAAAGGTAATCTAAAGTTTCTTGGTAGGTCATAATAAATGTATTGCCGCAAAATTACTGAAAAGGTATCCGCGTTATTCAACCTTTGCCAGCAAATTTTTGAACAATGGTGGTAAAAAATTGCTACTTTTAAGAATAATTCTTTCAATCCACCATGCTATGAGCAAAAACATTAAAACCTTCGTGCTCGACACCAATGTTCTCTTGCACGACTTCAAGTGTATTTACAACTTTCAGGAGAACGACATTGTATTGCCAATTGTGGTTCTTGAAGAGTTGGATAAATTCAAAAAAGGGAATGAGCAAATCAACTTCAACGCACGGGAGTTGGCTCGCGAGCTCGATAAGATAACAGGGGACCAGCTCTTTACCACTGGCATAAAGCTAGGGAAGGGACTGGGGAAGTTGCGGGTTGAAACGGGAAAACCTTTCTCGAAGCAGATGACCGAATCGTTTACCGAAGACACACCCGACCACCGCATTCTAGCCATTGCTGATTACCTCTCCAAAACCATTAAGGGTAGTCCAGTTATCCTCGTTTCAAAAGACATCAACCTCCGGCTAAAAGCCAAGTCACTTGGGTTACTGGCGCAGGATTACCTCTCCGATAAAGTCAGAGACATTGAGGTTATTAGGAAGGAAGTTGACATTTTGTGCGATATCGATGACGAAATAATCGCCAGATTATACCAATCAAACGAAGGTCTTCCGGCAACAGAGCTAAAGACAAAATTTCATCCAAACCAATACGTTGTCCTCAAGGGAGCAAATTCAAGCGCCTTAGTTTACTTTGACGGTGGCACAGAGACGTTACACCGCATTGAGAAGCAGCGAGCATATGGAATTGAGCCTCGCAATTCAGAACAAACCTTTTCACTTGATGCTCTTTTAAGACCAGAAGTTCAACTTGTTGCACTTACAGGGAAGGCAGGTACCGGAAAAACATTACTAGCCTTGGCAGCGGCGCTACACCAGGAGAGGAGCTATGAAACAATACTGCTTGCACGACCAATTATGCCGCTTGCGAATCGTGATCTAGGATTTTTACCTGGTGACGTTAACGAAAAAATTGGTCCCTACATGCTACCCCTCTTCGACAATCTTGCGGTAATTAAGAATCGCTTTAAGTCGCAGAGCAGGGAGTATATGCACGTAGAGGAGATGTTGAAAACAGAAAAGCTGGTAATTACACCCCTAGCCTACATCCGTGGAAGAAGCTTATCTAACGTCTTTTTCATTGTTGATGAAGCACAAAACCTCACTCCGCACGAGGTGAAAACAATTATTACCCGGGCTGGGGAGGGCACTAAATTTGTGTTTACGGGTGATATTAACCAGATTGACTCTCCATACCTCGACATTAAATCGAACGGGTTAACCTACCTGAGCGACAAAATGCACGGACAGGAAATATTTGCTCATGTAAATTTGGTTAAAGGAGAAAGAAGTCCTCTCGCCGAGTTAGCAAGTGACATCTTGTAGAAATATTTGTTGAAACAATTAGGTGCATGAGCCCAAGGTCATGCACCTAACCAAATTGCACTTTTATGAAACAACTCATACTGGTTCGCCATGGCAAGGCATCTGTGTCAGAGGAAGCCTTCGAAGACGTTGACCGTCCTTTAAAATTACGTGGCATAAAAGATTCGCTTGCAATTGCAAAAAGGCTCAAAGAGAAGAATATAACTCCAACACAGATCATTAGCAGCCATGCGGCACGGGCATGCCACACTGCAACCATTTTTGCAGAGTGCCTGCATTACCCGCTGGAGTCGCTCTCCCTTACCTCTAAGCTTTACAGTGCCAACCTCAAGGACATTTTGGACTTGATTCATCAAACGGAAGATAAAATTTCAATACTCCTACTTGTAGGTCATAATCCCACATTTACTTATGCAACAAACGAGTTTCTCAAAGATCCAATTTACGATTTACCAACAGCCGGCGCAGCAATCCTCAACTTTAGCGCTGAAGGGTGGCAGTCCATTTCCAAAGAAAATCTAAGCAGCTCTGAGTTCATTTCACCAAAGAACGATTAATTTAAAAAACATTAATGGCACACTATGTTTAAAAAGGCTCCACGCTATATTAACCGGGAAGTAAGCTGGCTATCATTCAACCGTAGGGTTTTGCAGGAGGCGGAAAACCCTTCAGTTCCTCTGGTTGAACGAATTCGATTCTTGGGCATTTTCTCCAATAACCTAGATGAGTTTTTTCGAATTAGGGTAGCAACGCTGCGGCGATCGTTAGAGTATGAAAAGAAAGCCAAAGAATATTACGGTGACAATCCAAAGAAAATTTTAAACAGGCTTCAACGGCTAGTAAAGGATTATCAGAAGCGATTTGACGCCATTTTTCTGGAACTCAAGCAAGAACTTCAAAACGAAAATATTTTTATTGTTGATGAATCATCGCTGACGCCCGATCAGACGTTATATATTAAAGCCTACTTCGAGAGTCAAATTCTCAATGTGCTCTCCCCCATTATGCTCAACCAAGTGGAGCAGTTTCCCGAGCTAAAGGATATGACCATATACTTGGCCGTTAAAATGACCAGCCGAAAGAAGCTAGCCAAGGAGTTTGCTATCATCGAAATACCAACTTCCGAGTTCTCCCGATTTGTCCAACTACCTAGCAGCAATGAAAATAAGTATATTATCCTCTTGGATGACGTCATTCGCCTTTGCCTTGATCAAATATTCTCCATTTTTAGCTACGACAGCTTTGAAGCATACACCATTAAAGTCACACGTGATGCCGAGTTGGACGTAGACAATGATATCTCCGAAAGTCTGTTGGAGAAAATTGCCAAGGGGGTAAAAAATCGCAAGAAAGGCGATACAGTCAGGTTTGTTTATGACAGCAAAATAGCAGGAGACCTGCTAGCCTACATTGTTCAGAAAATGGACTTGGACCAGTATGACACTGTAATTCCTGGAGGAAGATACCATAACTTTAAAGACTTCATTAAATTTCCGAACCTTGGGAAAAAGAGTTTGGTATACGAGCCACTTAAGTCCGTTCCTATTCCCGTTTTAGACAAGAATAAGTCCATACTACAAGTAATGAAAGATAGGGATCTACTGCTCCACTATCCCTACCATAACTTCTCCTACTACATTAGGTTGCTAAAAGAGGCAGCCATTGACCCCGCAGTAAAATCAATAAAGATAACACTATACCGGGTAGCCACAGAGTCGAAAGTTATTAGTGCTCTAATTAATGCTGCACAAAACGGGAAAGAGGTAACCGCCATGGTAGAACTCAAGGCTCGTTTCGACGAAAAGTCAAACATTTATTGGTCCGAAAAAATGGAGGAGGCGGGCGTAAACGTACTTTTTGGCGTGGCAGCATTGAAAGTGCATAGTAAGATGACCCTAATTACCCGCCAAGAAGGCAATAAACTAATGCGCTATGCATCGGTTAGCACAGGAAACTTTCACGAAGGCAATGCCAATGTCTATACGGATATTACCTTGCTTACCTCAGACGGGAGAATTACCTCTGAAGTTGAGCGGGTTTTCACCTTTTTGGAACATCCATATAGAGTACTGCCATACAGGCACTTGCTGGTATCTCCAAACCACATGCGCAAACGACTTTTGTCTATTGTTGACAAAGAAATTGAGAATGCCATGGAGGGGAAGCCAGCCTATATCCTTGGCAAAATAAACAACTTGGTTGACGAGGTCATTATCGATAAGCTGTATGAAGCCAATAACGCTGGGGTAAAAATCAGGCTGGTTGTTAGAGGTGTTTGCGCGCTAATACCAAACCTACCAGGTCTGAGCGAAAACATTGAAGTAGTTTCCATTATCGATAGATTTTTAGAGCACTCCAGAATCCTCATCTTTGCTAATAACGGTAACGAGCTGTGCTACATATCCTCAGCCGACTGGATGAGTAGAAACCTCGACCGGAGAGTAGAGGTGGCAGCCCCCATATTTGATCCACGCCTAAAAGATGAACTTAAAACTGTTGTGCTTTACGGGTTGATGGATAATCAGAAAGCAAGAATCATTGATGAGAACCAGACCAACAGCTATAAAGGCAGCGACAATAGACCACCATTTCGTTCACAATTAGAGCTACACAAGTACTACAAGCATATTTCAGAGGACTAAAAAAACTGGGAAATATTGGAAATACACAAGTTTGCAGCAATAGACATTGGCTCCAATGCAGTTCGCCTGCTATTTACCAATGTGGTTGAAAATAAAGGGAAAACAGAATTTAAAAAATCTGCTTTAATCCGCATGCCGGTGAGGCTTGGAGAGGAGGCATTTACCGTGCATAGAATAAGCGATAGAAACGCAGAGCGTTTAACGCGATTGATGGTTGCCTTTAAGCACCTTATGTTGGTAAATGAGGTTGAAGCATACCGAGCTTGTGCCACTTCCGCCATGCGTGAAGCCCAAAATGGAGAAGAAATAGCCCAACGGATATTGAATGAGAGCGGGGTGGAGATCGAAATAATAGACGGTAAAGAAGAGGCGAAGATTATCTACTCAAACCAAATCACCGATAAAGTTATCAACGCCAAGCCATACCTGTACATGGATGTTGGTGGTGGAAGCACGGAACTTTCCCTTTTTATTGATAAAAAAGTCAAGCGTTCAAGATCTTTTAATATTGGAACGCTAAGGCTCTTGAACAAGCAAGTTCCTAAAGAAAAATGGAACATTCTCGAAGCATGGGTAAAAGAGATTAAAGCTGACTTTGGGCAGGTCGACATTATCGGTTCAGGGGGTAATATAAATAAGATTAGCCGAATGCTGGGCAAAAAAGACCAAAATACCATTGACCCCTTGGAACTAAAAAGTCTTTTTAAAAAGTTAACCCAACTCTCCTATGAAGAGCGAGTTTCCGACCTTGGTCTGAATCCTGACCGAGCCGATGTTATTGTTCCTGCCACCCAACTTTTTTTGTCAGTTTCAGGGTGGTTAGGTTCCAAAAGCATAATTGTTCCCACCATTGGCGTTTCCGACGGTATCGCCAAAAAACTCTATAAAGAGTTTAAAAAGGATAAGAATAAGCTGAGTGCAAAAATTGAACGACTAAAAAAGTAGTACATTTGCCACCCTGTATCAATTTGCTTTATTAAATGTCATTAGGCCCCAAAAAAAGGGTAGCTTTTCTTACGCTTGGCTGTAAGCTTAACTTTTCAGAATCATCTACCTTGGCTAGAGAATTCGAGGAGAATGGGTATGCCCGTGTAGTCCCATCCAGTGACGCCGAAGTATATGTTATCAACACCTGCTCGGTAACTGAACATGCTGACAAGAAATGCCGCCAAGCTATACGAAAACTTATCAGCCAATCGCCCAACGCGAAGGTAGTGGTTACCGGATGCTACGCCCAACTCAAGCCCAACGAATTGGCAGCCATTGAAGGGGTAAGCCTAGTAGTTGGAGCCTCAGAAAAGGGAAACATATTTCACCTTCTTGATTCGAATAATAGTGACAAAACCAACACCCACATATATAGCTGTAACATCGAAACAGTTGAAACCATTTTCCCAGCCTACTCTTCCGCCGATCGCACCCGATCGTTCCTTAAGGTTCAGGACGGATGCAACTACCACTGTAGCTACTGTACCATTCCTCTTGCACGAGGAAAAAGCAGGAATTTACCTATAGAACAGATTGTTAAGGAGGCTAAGGAGATTGCGGCAAAAGGAGTTAAGGAAATCATTCTTACCGGTGTCAACATTGGAGATTTTGGCCAAACAACCAGCGAGTCATTCCTGAATCTTATCCGAGAACTAGAAAAGGTAGATGGTATTGAGAGGTTTAGGATAAGCTCAATTGAGCCAAATTTGTTAACATCAGAAATTATAGGCCACGTTGCCCAATCCTCAAAATTTTTACCTCACTTTCATATCCCACTGCAGTCAGGTTCCAACAATATCCTAAAGGCAATGAGGCGCCGGTATACCCGGGAGCAATTCGCGGCAAAAATTCTGGAAGTTAAAAGCGCCATACCATCGGCATTTATTGGAATCGACGTAATAGTAGGATTTCCTGGAGAGAGTAACTCCGACTTCATGGACAGCTACAACCTCCTTGAAATGCTAAACGTCTCTTTTCTTCATATTTTCCCCTATTCGGTAAGACCCAACACCCCTGCAGAGTTAATGCCGGAGAAGGTTCCTTCAAATGAAATTAGCCGCAGGACACATCTGCTCCAAAATCTTTCCGACAAGCTGCACCGACAGTTTTACCAAGACAACCTTGGACGAGCAGTTAACGTGCTGTTTGAAGCACGACGCAAGGGAGATCAAATGCTTGGCTATACCGAAAATTACATTCTTGTTGAAGCTCCATTTATTAAAAACATGGCAAACACCATTGTTGCCGCCAAACTCATCGGAACCACCAATAGTGGAAATGCAACCATCGAAATAACCACACCATGAACTTTGAATCCATTTGCCGCCAAGTTATCGCCCTTGAAGAAGAAGTCAGCCAGTTTATCCAAAGGGAAAAAGCAACCTTCACCATGAGTAAGGTGGAGGTTAAAGGTCTGCATGACTTTGTGTCATATGTTGATAAGACCTCAGAAAAGATGCTAGTGAAAGGGCTGTATGAAATTATGCCTGAAGCCTCCTTCTTAGCCGAAGAGGGTACCGTGAAGCACGTAAATGCAGAATATCAATGGATTATCGACCCACTAGACGGAACTACCAATTTTGTGCACGGCATTTCACCTTATGCAATAAGTGTGGCGCTCATGCACGAAAATAGCGTGGTGGTTGGCGTGGTGCTAGAATGCTCGCTCAACGAGTGCTTCTATGCATGGAAAGGCAGTGCTGCCTACCTCAACGGAAAGGAAATTAAGGTATCGGCTGCAACTACCATCAACGAAAGCCTCGTTGCAACGGGATTTCCTTACTACGACTTTTCAAAGATGAAGTCCTACCAAGATTCTCTTGAATTTTTCATGCAAGAATCGCACGGCATCCGCAGATTG
>DATKTT010000088.1:0-4901 GCA_035530955.1 Williamwhitmania sp.
CTGAGGCAAAATTCACCAATCGAAGCATCCAATGTGAAACCAAAAACTCCTCTTCCTGTGGTGTAAACCAGCATGGTAGAGGAGCCGTAGATAACGTAGCCTGCTGCAACTTGCTTGGTGCCCGGTTGCAGAAAGTCGTCAATAGTGGCGTGCCCTCCGCGCGGGCTTATACGTCGGTAGATGGAGAAAATAGTTCCGATGGATACGTTCACATCAATGTTAGATGATCCATCTAAGGGGTCCATGCAAAAGATATAGTTGCCATCTCTTGCTAAATCGTCGTCGAAGGTGATGATCTCCTGATTTTCTTCCGAGGCAATTCCACAGCATTCACCGCTAGAGCGAAGAGTTGCAATGAATTGGTCATTGGCAAAAACGTCGAGTTTTTTCTGCTCTTCACCTTGAACGTTAACGTCTCCTGCCTCACCAAGTATGTCCACAAGTCCGGCTTTGTTGACCTTTTTGTTCACAATTTTGGCAGCAACGCCAACATGGTATAGGAGCCTGGTTAATTCACCCTTTGCGTAAGGAAAATCGGCCTGACGTTCAATAATGAACCCAGTAAGGGTCTTTATCTTGTATCCTTTCATAATATAAAACCAGCTGGATTCTAAAGTGAGCTAAAGGTAGTTATTTTGGGCTGGAATGAAAAAAAACACAGAATTTATTGCAACTTTACCTCTGTTTTAAAACAGTTTAACACTTCAGAAAACCTGATAGTTATCACAAAAAGTTTTGGTTAACGATGAAATCCAGATGTTCTACTCTTACCGTTGCACCGGAAACCAAGCCACTAGTTATAGTTAGCTGTCAGTAGGTCAATAGTGGTTTAGTAAACAGATCAATAGGGTCATTATTTTCATTCACCTAGATTACAAACACCAAAAAACAGATATTTAAGGATGAAAGTTTATAAGTTTGGAGGCGCCTCTGTTCGCTCTGCAGAGGGAATTATAAATTTAAACGACATAGCTCGTGCTTGTCCGGGTAGGTTGATAGTGGTGGTTTCGGCTTTGGGAAAAACCACCAATGCACTGGAGACGCTTTTAAATATGTATATTGACAATAGCGAGGTCCAGGAGGCGCAACTTATTAAAATTGAGCAGGAACATTATGCTATTGCTACTGGGCTGTTAACGGCGCCTAAGGCCGAGGCAATTTTAGCACCACTTTTTGTAGAAATTCGCTCGCTGATAGCTGGTAAACTTAAAGGCTCCTATGACTTTTGCTACGACCAGCTGGTTTCGTATGGAGAGATCCTTTCTACATCTATAGTCTTTGGATACCTGAAACAAGAGGGTGCCAGCATAGATTTGCTCGATGCCCGTAAGCTGATTGTTACCGACAGCAACTACCGTGAAGCGGGGGTCAACTTCGATGAAACGGCACAGCGCATGAGCATGGAGTTGGAGAGAAGCGAACAAATACTCCTTATTCAAGGATTTATTGGCGGCAACGCCGAGGGTTACACTACAACTTTGGGACGTGAGGGTTCCGACTACACCGCGGCAGTGCTTGCCAGCGTTACCAATGCCGATTCAGTAACCATTTGGAAGGATGTTCCAGGAATTCTGAATGCCGATCCAAAGCTATTTAACAATACCGTTCTGCTGCCTTCTGTCTCATATCAAGAGGCGGTGGAGTTATCCTATTTTGGAGCTCAGATTATACATCCAAAAACCATCAAGCCACTGCAAAATCTCAGCATTCCGCTTTATGTAAAATCGTTTGTAAACCCTGCTGCCGATGGAACAGTAATTGATGCCACGGCTACTTCAGGAGAAGTTCCTGTCTACGTGCTTAAGCACAACCAAGTTCTCATAACCATCCGTCCAAAGGATTTGTCTTTTGCGCTGGAGGAGAGTCTTAGCGAGGTCTTTGTCATTCTGTCGAGAAACAGGGTTAAAGTTAGCATGATACAAAATTCAGCCATAAGTATTTCTGTTGTGGTTGAGGGTGTTAAGCGCTACATTCAACCGGCACTTGCCGAACTTAAGGCTAAGTTCATCGTCCTCTACAACGAGAATCTGGAACTTTTTACAATTCGGAACTTTCGTGATGAGGTGGCCGAAAGTATTACTTCCGGTAGAAAGGTTTATATGCTCCAAAAAACCAGACGAACCTTACGGGTTTTGGTGGATACTGGAACGTATCAAGCGATATCCCTTTAGCGATTGAAGGTAAGAGCCATGGCTGGCGTGTTCTCTAAGTGGGAATAGGCCCCGTTTTGGTATACAAGTTTTCCATTAACAAAGGTATGGGTCACCTTGCTGCCAAAGGTGGTTCCTTCAAATGGTGACCATCCACATTGGTAGGCTAAGTTATTTGTCGAGACCGACCAAGGTGAATCAAGGTCTACCACCACAAGGTCGGCAAAGTACCCCTCTCTTATAAACCCTCTTTTCTCAATGTGAAATGCAATAGCAGGGTTGTGGCACATCTTTTCAACAACCTGCTCTACGGTGAAATACCCTTGCTTAGCCAGCTCTAGCATTGCCACCAAGGAGTGTTGCAGCAGCGGACCTCCTGAAGGAGATTGAAAGTATTTTTGATTTTTCTCTTCCAGGCTATGGGGTGCATGATCTGTTGCCACCACATCGAGCTTTCCATCAATAAGTCCCCGCAGTAGAGCAATCCTGTCGGCCTCAGTTTTGATGGCTGGATTCCACTTAATTTTTGCACCAAGAGCATCGTAGTTGGTATCGTTGAACCAGAGGTGGTGAACGCACACTTCGGCGGTAATCTTTTTTTCACCCAACTTACCAGTGGTGAAGAGGGCCAACTCTTCAGCTGTGGAGAGGTGTAGCACGTGGAGCCGAGTGTTATACCTGTTGGCAAGCGCAACGGCCTTGTCGGTTGACCTAATGCAAGCCTCATGCGATCGAATTAGAGGGTGGTACTTAAAAGGGATGTCTTCGCCATACTTAGCCCTAAAACTCTTCAAGTTGTTTTGGATGATAGATTCTTCTTCGCAGTGTGTTGCTACCAGCATGGGCGCCTCGGCAAATATTGCGCTCAGTGTTTTAGCATTGTCCACCAGCATATTGCCCGTTGATGAACCCATGAATACCTTTATTCCACATACAGTTTTAGGGTCGAGGCTACCTATTAATTCAGAATTGTCGTTGGTTGCTCCAAAATAAAAGGAGTAATTCACCAGCGAATCCTTGGAGGCGATTTCAAATTTCTTGTGAAGTTCATCGAGGTTGGTGGTTGGTGGTTTGGTATTAGGCATCTCCATAAAGGAGGTTACTCCACCAGCTGCCGCCGCAAGTGAGCCTCCATGTATGGTTTCCTTATGCGTGAGTCCAGGTTCCCGCAAGTGGACCTGATCATCAATTACTCCGGGTATTAGCAACTTCCCCTTAAGATCGACTGTCTCAATTGAGTCCTCATTTCTATATGGGCTCGAAGGCTGTATTGCAGAAATAGTATCCCCATTAATAAGGATATTCAGCAGCTGCTTTTTACCCTCGTTTACAACAAGGGCATTTCTAAGCCATAACTTCCCCATATTTCAGTCTTATATAATTGCTATACTTTTCTTGTGTAAGTTCTGAACCAGCTTCCAACCTTTAACTTAATTACACCCCAGAATGCCTCACCAAAAATTCCACCGCTCATCTTTGACGCACCTATTTTCCTGTCAGTAAATATAATGGGTACCTCCACAATGTTAAATCCTAATTTCCACGCTGTAAATTTCATTTCTACCTGAAAGCCGTATCCCTTCATTTTGATCTTGTCAAAATCAATGGCCTTAAGAACCTTAGCGGTATAGCATTTAAACCCCGCAGTTGTATCTCTAATATCCATGCCGGTAACAATCCGCACGTAGGCCGAAGCGAAGTAGGACATTAGTACGCGTGACATGGGCCAGTTTACCACATTTACACCTGTTTTGTATCTTGACCCAACGGCAATGTCTGCGCCCTCTTTGCAGGCGGAGTAGAGGCGAAGAAGGTCATCTGGATTGTGTGAAAAGTCAGCATCCATCTCAAAAACAAACTCATAATCATGATCGATAGCCCACTTAAATCCAGCAATGTAAGCAGTTCCTAATCCAAGTTTTCCTGCACGCTCAACAAGGTGAAGCTTACCTGAAAATTCACTCTGCAGATTTTTTACAATTTGTGCCGTTCCGTCGGGGGAGCCATCATCTATTATAAGGGTGTGAAAATCGCCCTGAAGTGAAAATACCTTTCTAATGATGTTTTCTGCATTTTCCTTTTCATTGTAGGTGGGAATGATAACAAGTTTTTCAGGCATCGTAAGCAATTTAAGTGGTGGATGATTTAACTTACCTATATAACTTAAGGTGAAATACTGGTGTAAATATCAATATTATTGTTGTAATCGCCAAAGGAGACAGGGGTGTTTCAAGCAAAATCGTTTGACTGTCAGTTTATTGTTTTAATCTTTGTTAAAAACGTTAATTTATTTTTGAAACATTTGGTACAATAGGGTCTCCTAACCTATATTTGCATCCGCTTTCAGCGAAAAAAATGTTCTCTAAATAAGGCCGCAAAATAGAGTCTCCCGAGCGAGACAATCTCAAAAAAAATTAAATCGAAAAATTTCGAATAATTTTTGGAGGTTTCCGAAAAGGATGTATCTTTGCACCCGCTTCACCAAATCACAAGTTGTTTTGGTGGACAAAACGGGATAAAAGTTCTTTGAATGGTTGGGAAATAGACAATTTTGTTGAACAACAAAATAATAGGATAGTAGCACTTTTAAGTCAGGATAGTAAACGCTAAGAATACTAATTAATAGGAAAAGCTTTTCACAACGAAGAGTTTGATCCTGGCTCAGGATGAACGCTAGCGGCAGGCCTAACACATGCAAGTCGAGGGGCAGCGGGGGTAGCAATACCTGCCGGCGACCGGCGCACGGGTGCG
>DATKTT010000089.1:0-11646 GCA_035530955.1 Williamwhitmania sp.
GAGATACCTTTATTATAGTGCTATATACCCCTTCCCCTGAAAACTGTAATAAGGGTATATATAATGATTTTGAAGTCGACCAAAAGGGTCATATTCTCCAGATAGAGAATATCGTACTTCAGTCGCTCTATCATTTGGTCAACATTTTCGGCATAGCCATACTTAACCTGCCCCCAAGAGGTGATACCCGGCTTTACCTTTTGTAGATGAAGATAGTGAGGCGCCTTCTTCACAATCTGGTCGATGTAGAATTGTCGCTCTGGTCGCGGCCCAACAAGTGACATATCCCCCTTCAGCACATTAATAAAATTGGGCAGCTCATCAAGTCGAGTTTTACGCATAAACCGTCCAAATGGGGTGACCCTGTTGTCGGATTTGCTGCTAAGCGCAGGACCATTTTCCTCCGAATTGGAAAACATACTCCGAAACTTAACAAGAATAAAAGGCCTTCCGTACCGCCCAATGCGCTCCTGCTTAAAAAAGATGGGACCTCGGGAAGTGCTTTTTATGATTAAGGCAACCACTAACCCCGGTGGTAAGAGCAAAATAACTGCAACAAAGGCAACCACAAAGTCGAGAAACAGCTTAACTACCTCCTGCCATGCGGGCATGAGTCGATGGTTAACAAGGATAAGCGGAGTCCCCAGAATGGAGCTCATCCGCACCTTACCGGTAAGAAAATCGTAAAGGCTGGGGATAACTTTTACCTGAACATTTTTTCCGTAGAGGTCGTTTATGGCATGCTGTATTTTCAGCGACTCTTTGGGAGAAAGAGCAATAATAACCTCTTCTACTGCATGTTGGTCAATCACCTCACTCAAGTTCTTGAAGTTCCCAACACATGGAAGCATTGACGAAATGGGGCTTTCCTTACCAGAAGTGGAAATATAACCCACAAACAGCTGTCCCTGTGGTGCTTTTAGGCTTTCAATTTCATTGTATAGCTCAATTGCTTCCGCACCATCACCAACCAGCAATGTGTTGAAACCAAGCCTCCTCTTCCTAATCTGAGCGGTAACAAGGGAGGTAATTACCAACCGGGGCAGGTAAGTAAACGAAAAATGCAAAAGTACAAGCAGCCCAAACGATTCATAGTAATTACGAGCACTTCCGGCAAAATCTCCGAGAATTAACAGGAAGAATATGAGCAGGCCTCCCATCAGTGATTGGCCTGCAGTCTGAAAAAAATCACTCAGCCGCGATCGACGAAAAACATCGTTGTAAAACCCAGTCAGCGAATAGAGCACCAACCAAAATACCGGAATAAATATGAGCGTATAAAAGAAGTTGGGGGTAAGTAAATCAATTATTGACTCAATTGAATGCTCAAGCCTTTCCTGCTGTAAGTAGGAAAAAATAGTCCAAGCCGAAACCGCCGACAAAAAGTCGTAAAAGAGATATTTGGCAAGAATAAACTTTCGTTTCAAACCGCGAGTATTTACACAAAAGTAGCAATTCTGGCTTATGCGTGAACGAAACGAGCCTTTAAATCGTGGTAGATGTGAAGAATTTGTTGCGATTGCTGAACCTCTTGGGCCAATAGTGTCGCATCACCTCGTGCGATAGCATCCAAGAATTGCGCCAGCTGGGCCTGTGCCAACAGAGGATACAGCCCGCCACTACCACCGGTTTCTCTTGAATATTGACATACCCCACCTTGTCCTACAACCCTGATATGCTCTCGGTATTCGCCATTTATTGAAACGCTCACCGATGCTAGAGACGAATTTTCAAACTCCAGCTGACACCCAAAAAAGTGGCTGTGGTGCCCCAAGCCATCTCCATTTACAAACTTAGTCCGTTTTACGCCGAAAGGAACAAGGCTTACTGCCATTGCAACCGCGTTTATACAGTGGGTTAACCAGCTAACCGAATTGTTGGATTCTGCAATTCCAACTTCAATGGTGGCAACCAAAGGCATTGCCCTCTCTTCCGATGACACCCACATCCGTTGGGGCAATCGAGGGAAAATAAATACTCCGGCCTCCTCAGCTAGCCTGAAGAGCTTTGCCAACTCCTCCTCAGTTAAAATAAGAATATCATAGATGAAGAGGGAATGCCCCTGCCGAATAAGGTTGGCCAAATCGGTATACCGAAGGTCAACGTTTGAACCGATTATTACCACGCTCTCCAAGCAATGCTCCGATGCCGGAATAGCATGCAGCATAGTTGGCTCATATAGTTCAACGCTTTCTCGCAGAGGACTCTCGTAGAGCCATACAAATTCGGCCCGATTACCTAGGGCACTTATTTTGACCATTGTTGCCTCCATACCTCACAAACTTAACCATTCATTGCCTTTATTATGCATATACTGAACCATTACTTATCAACCTTCCTTTGTTAATAACATTTTCTTATCCGTGAAGCCAGAGGTTAAAATATGAAGAATGGATGCTATCTTTGCTTATAGAAAATGAAAAATGGTATCTCAAAAACTAGTTGACACTTACAGACATAAGGGTTTGCGGCTCAAATTAACGGAGGAGTTACGACGCAAAGGAATTTATGACGAAGCTGTGCTGTCCGCCATAAATGCTGTGCCTCGCCACTACTTTATGGAGAGCAGCTTTCTCGATTTCGCCTACCGTGATAATGCTTTTCCCATTGGTGCCGGACAAACCATATCGCAGCCATACACTGTAGCATTTCAAACTGAACTACTGAAGATTGGCAAGCACGACAAAGTGCTCGAGGTTGGGACGGGCTCCGGCTATCAAACTGCCATTCTTTGTGAACTTGGGGCCAAAGTATTTACCATTGAACGGCAACGGGAACTTTTCACCAAATCGCAGGTGCTCCTGGGCCAAATGGGATACAAGCCTCACTTCTTCTTTGGCGACGGGTATAAGGGAAAACCTGCTTATGGCCCATTCAACCGCATTTTGGTTACCGCTGGAGCACCCGAAATACCACAGGAACTGGTGGAACAGCTGGCCGAGGGTGGACGAATGGTCATTCCCGTTGGTGACTCCAGAAGCCAAACAATGATGATGGTAGAAAAAATCGCTGAACAGGTCGAGGTATCTGAACATGGAACATTCATCTTTGTTCCTTTGCTTAAAGGAACCGATGGCTAAATATCCAATTCTATGATAACTATCAAACGATTTATTTTCAACCCCTTTCAGCAAAATACCTACCTGCTCTACGATGAAACCAAGGAGTGCGCCATTATCGACCCAGGCTGCTACTCAGCAGAAGAAAAGCATGAGTTGGAATCGTTTATTGCTGACAATAACCTTAAGCCAACCTTGCTGCTGAATACGCACTGCCACGTGGACCACATTCTGGGCAACGCCTTTGTTTACAACACCTATGGACTAAAACCCAAGGCTCATAAGGCAGAAAAAGAAATGCTGGACATGGCCGAAGAACAAGGTCGAATGTTTGGATTTACGCTCGAGACACCTCCTGCGCTGGACGATTATCTTGAAGAAGGTGATATGGTGAAACTTGGCAACAGCAACCTTAAAGTTCTAGATGTTCCAGGACATAGTGCTGGTAGCTTAGCTTTTGCATGCCAAGATCAAAAATTTGTTATCACCGGCGACGCCCTATTTGCTGGCAGCATTGGGCGAACCGATCTCCCCGGAGGTAATTATGACCAACTTATGGATAGCATTCGCACAAAGTTACTAACGCTTGGCGACGAATTCACCGTTTTTGCTGGTCATGGCCCAAAAACAAGCATTGGAAATGAAGCGCTGACTAATCCTTTTCTGCTTGGACAAATCTAATCGACCGTAATGATACTCAAAAACATGGTTTTTTATGACTTGCGTCGTAGGGTATCTCTTTTCTTCTTATTATTTTTGCCGCACCATTCTAAATGCAATTGTTTAACAATCAACAAACTAAGCCAATGGCTACTGATAAATTTGTTAACCGCCACAATGGACCTCGTGAAAGCGAACTCGGTCATATGCTTAAGCACATTGGAGTTTCTTCTGTAGAAGAGCTCATTGACCAAGCTGTCCCAAAGTCTATTCGTTTACCCAAACCGCTTGACCTGCCTGAAGGACTTTCGGAATATGAATTTTTAAATCTAATCAAGGGAATAGCCGCCAAGAACAAAGCGTATCGCTCCTTTATTGGAATGGGATACTACAGTACCTCAACCCCCGCCGTTATTCTCCGCAACATTTTTGAAAACCCCAGCTGGTATACTTCATACACTCCTTACCAAGCAGAGATTTCGCAGGGAAGGCTTGAAGCGCTAATTAACTTCCAAACAATGGTAATGGACCTCACGGGCATGGAAATTTCGAACTGCTCACTGCTGGACGAAGCCACTGCCGCTGCGGAAGCCATGCTTATGATGTTCGGCTTGCGCTCGAGGGCCGCCGTTAAGGAAGGCAAGAATATTCTATTCGTAGACGAGAACATTTTCCCTCAAACGCTCGACGTAATTCAAACACGCTCAAATCCAGCAGGTATTATTGTTCAGGTTGGAAAATATCAGGAAGTGGAGTTTGGCGATAAGGTTTTCGGTGCCATTGTGCAATATCCAGCTGCAAATGGCGAAATCCTTGACTACACAGGATTTGCAGCTAAGGCTCATGAGAAAGATGTGCTGGTTACCGCTGTTGCCGATATTCTTAGCTTGGCGTTGATCACAGCTCCTGGTGAGTGGGGTGCCGACATTGTGGTTGGTTCAACCCAACGCTTTGGTGTACCTATGGGATTCGGTGGCCCCCACGCAGCGTATCTAGCTACCAAAGATGCATATAAGCGACAAATGCCAGGCCGCATTATTGGCGTTTCGGTAGACAAGAATGGCAACAAGGCACTCCGTATGGCGTTGCAGACTCGCGAACAGCACATCAAGCGTGAAAGAGCGACATCTAACATTTGTACCGCCCAAGCACTGCTTGCCTCCATGGCTGGAATGTATGCCGTTTACCATGGTCCAGAAGGTATTAAAATGATTGCAAGACATGCTCATAGCCACGCAGTTGCCGTTGCTAACTCACTTGAAAAACTGGGTTATACGCTCACCACGCGCAACTTCTTTGATACCCTAGAGGTAACACTTCCTGCCGAAATAAAAGTAGCAGACATTCAAAAGATTGCCCTCCAGCATGAGGTAAACTTCTTCTACAAAGCAGAGGACAAAGTGTGGATGAGCTTTGACGAGGTTACCACCCTTGCCGAAGTAAATAGGATAGGTGAAATTTTTGCAGAAGCAATAGGTAAGAAATACGAAAACACGCTCAAGGTAGTTGAGAAAACAGGGTTCGATGGCAAGTTTGCAAGAACCTCGAACTACCTTAGCGAAACGGTTTTTAGTAAATACCACTCCGAGACCGAAATGATGCGCTACATCAAGAAGCTAGAGCGCAAAGATATTTCACTCACCTACAGCATGATTTCACTGGGATCCTGCACCATGAAGCTGAATGCAGCGGCAGAAATGCTTCCACTTAGCTGGCCGGAGTTTGGGAATGTTCACCCGTTTGTTCCCACTAACCAAGTTGAAGGCTACATGGAGTTGATCCATAAGCTGGAAGAAGACTTGGCCATCATAACTGGTTTCCACGCCGTATCGCTCATGCCAAACTCTGGTGCAGCAGGAGAATACACCGGTTTAATGGTAATCCGTCAGTATCATATCAGCCGTAACGAGGGCCACAGAAATGTAGCACTTATTCCCTCTTCTGCCCACGGAACTAACCCAGCTAGTGCAGCCATGGCTGGAATGGACGTAGTGGTTGTAGCTTGCGACAGCAAAGGAAACATCGACATCGACGATCTAATTAAAAAGGCCGAAGAGCACAAGAATAACCTCTCCTGCTTTATGGTTACCTACCCATCGACCCACGGAGTGTTTGAGAGCCGTATTAGGGAAATGATGGACATTATTCATCAAAATGGCGGCTTAGTATACATGGATGGAGCCAACATGAACGCACAGGTTGGTATTACCAATCCTGGATTTATTGGGGCCGATGTTTGCCATCTAAACCTTCATAAAACCTTTGCCATTCCTCATGGCGGCGGCGGTCCGGGTGTAGGACCAATTGCAGTTGCTAAGCATTTGGCCGAATTTCTTCCTACTCATAGTGTAGTTCCTACTGGAGGCACACAGCCAATTAAGGCAGTAAGCGCCGCCCCATACGGAAGTGCCAGCGTATTGCCCATCACCTTTGGTTACATCAAGATGCTTGGAGAATCTGGCCTCCGCCATGTAACTGAAGTGGCCATAGTAAACGCTAACTACCTTGCTGCACGCCTCAAGGGTGATTACACCATTCTCTACACTGGTGAAACAGGCCGGGTTGGACACGAAATGATTATTGACTGCCAAAACTTCAAGAAAGATTACGACATTGACGCCACCGACATTGCCAAGCGTCTAATGGATTACGGTTTCCATGCTCCCACCCTTTCGTTTCCAGTTCACGAAACCTTAATGGTTGAGCCCACCGAAAGTGAATCACTTCAAGAGTTGGAGCGGTTTATTGAAACGATGATTGCCATTAAGGCTGAACTTGAAGAGATAAAGTCGGGGAAGGCAGACAAAGACGATAATGCGTTAAAAAATGCACCCCATACGGCAGCGGAGGTTACCGCCGATGAGTGGAAGCACAGCTATAGCCGAACCAAAGCAGCGTATCCGCTTGCGTGGATTGCTGAGAACAAGTTCTGGCCTGCCGTTGCCCGTGTGGATAATGGTTATGGTGATAGAAACTTGGTTTGCACCTGTGCCCCAATGGATAGCTACCTATAGGGGGGTTGTCCCACTAGTATCGAAAAAGGGAAGGCTAAGACCTTCCCTTTCTTTTTTTATATACCTTTCCACTTGCTCAATATTGCAATGAAGCACTTAGGTTGGGCTTGGCTTTATAACTATTTACATTTCAATAAAGGTAATTGGGATATGGCAATTTGTAATTAAGGTGCTATTAAACAGCGCGGACATCCCACAATTATGTTTTGTTAATCAAGCCTTTGTTATAATTTTGCCAACCGGAACATAAACTAACTAACTATGGACAGCAGGGTCGAAATCAACGTATGCTCGGAGGTGGGCGAGCTGGAAGGGGTTATTCTCCATACTCCCGGGGCAGAGTTAGAAAATATGACACCCAAAAATGCCCAGCGTGCACTCTACAGCGATATTCTAAACCTGGCCGTGGCAAGGAAGGAGTATGCTCAGCTTAGCGGTGTACTTTCAAAAGTTACTAATACCTACCAAGTTGCCGACCTGCTTACGCTGGTAGTGAGCAAAGAGAAAGCAAAGGAGCTACTGATTGACCAAATTTGTAATTTGGAAAATACCTATGGCATTAAGGATGACTTGTTAAGTTTAGAACCTAAAGAGCTGGCCCGTCAATTAATTGAAGGGGTTACGCTGAAAAGAAATAGCCTGACAAGTTTTCTGAGCAAGGAGCGGTTCTCGTCAAGCCCCCTCTACAACTTTTACTTTACGCGCGACGCTTCTATCTCCATCCAGAATGAAGTGCTTATTTCGAAAATGGCCAGCCATGTAAGACAACGTGAGGCGCTAATAATGGAGGCAATTTTCAACCTTTCAGGTACATTTAAAACTGCAACCATTAACCCGCTAAAGTTTCCCGAAAATGCAAACATTACCATTGAAGGCGGGGATGTTCTTATTGCCCGCGAAGACATCTTGCTAATAGGGAGCGGTGTTAGAACAACAACTCAGGGGATCGATTTCATTCTCAACCAGATGCTTGCTCAGAGTAACAACAAAAAGCGCCACATTCTAGTGCAGGAGCTTCCCGATTCACCTGAGTCGTTCATCCACCTCGATATGGTGTTCACCTTTCTCGATGTAGACAAGTGCATGGTATTTGAGCCAATTATTCTGCAACCCAACAAATACCAAACCGTTCAAATTACCATTGAAAACGGAAAGGTTCAGAATATCAAAAATGTTGAAAACTTGCTGGTTGCACTCAAGGACTTGGGCATGGATCTCAAACCCATATACTGTGGTGGAAGAAAAGACCCGTGGACGCAGGAGCGGGAGCAATGGCATAGCGGCGCAAACTTTTTTGCCCTTGGCCCTGGCAAAGTTATTGGATATGCGCGCAATATCTACACCATGGAGGAGATGAGCAATAATGGATTTGAAATTATCCGTGCCAAAGATGTTATAAACGACAGGGTGAATCTAAAAGACTATAAAAACTTTGTGGTTACTATCGACGGCTCCGAACTCCCTCGTGGAGGTGGTGGAGCTAGGTGTATGACCATGCCCGTAAAACGCAAAAAAATTGTTTGGTAACTGAAATCAATCAAATATAGGGCCGGTGAAAAACATCGGCCTTTTTTTATGTGCCACGATAAGAGTTGAAAACGATTTCCTTATCGTTAGGAAACAGCAACAGGTTATGCTACAGTTAAATATGACAACTCATGAACTTTACAAAAAAACTTCTGTTTATGGATATAAAGATAAGGTTGAGCAACCTTAATATAGTTAGCAATTTCTTAAAAGTAAAAATTCACCAAATTAAAACTCTCTAACCATGAAGAAAAATGTTGGAAGTGCAGACAAAATTATCCGTATTGTAATTGGAGTAGCCATTGCGGCTGCTGGAATTTACTACCAAAGCTGGTGGGGCTTAGTTGCCATTATACCATTGGCAACTGCTTTTATGGGTAGTTGTGGCCTATATAGCCTCGTTGGAATATCCACCTGCAAGACGAAAAAAGCCTAATATTATTATCTACAAGCAAAAGGTCCACCATGCGGTGGACCTTTTTGTATAAAACATGTAGCAATTTGCTACACCACAGATTTAACCAAATCGGCTGCCTCCTTAAGCGTTATGGCCGAATGTACCTTTAAGCCTGAGCCATCAATAAGCGCTTTGCCCTCTTCGGCGTTGGTGCCCTGGAGCCGTACAATTACAGGAATTGAAATATTGCCAATAGCCTTGTAGGCATCCACCACGCCCTGTGCAACTCGGTCGCACCGCACAATTCCCCCAAAAATATTTATAAGTATTGCCTTTACGCTAGGCTCCTTTAAAATAATGCGAAAACCAGCCTCAACAGTTCTTGCATTGGCTCCGCCTCCTACGTCGAGAAAGTTTGCGGGATTGCCGCCGGCCAACTTAATAATATCCATGGTTGCCATTGCCAGCCCTGCACCGTTTACCATACAGCCCACATTGCCATCGAGCTTTACAAAGTTGAGATTAAATTCACTTGCCTCAACTTCCGATGGGTCCTCCTCATCCTTATCGCGCAGCGACTCAAAATCGGGATGACGAAAAAGGGCATTATCATCCAAGTTTATTTTAGCATCAGCAGCAATGATGAGATTATCTGAAGTTTTTACTACCGGATTTATTTCTAGCAAGGAAGCATCGATACCGGCATAGGCCTTAACGAGAGTCTCCACAAACTTCACCATATTGCTGAAGGCCTTTCCACCGAGTCCTAGATTAAAGGCAATTTTTCTTGCCTGAAATGGCTGTAGGCCCATTGGATGAATCTCCTCCTTGTAGATTAGTTCAGGAGTAGAGGCAGCAACCGACTCAATATCCATACCACCCTCTGGAGAGTATACAAAAACAGTTCTTCCGGTTTTTCGATCGAGCAGAAGGCTCATGTAATACTCCTTAACAGGTGACTCCCCAGGATAGTAAATCCCCTGCTCCACCAGTAAGCGTCTAACCAACTTTCCAACAGGACCAGTTTGATGGGTAATAAGGGTCATTCCTAGAATTGCTGATGCATACTGCTCAACCTCTTGTAGCGAAGATGCGATTTTTACACCGCCACCTTTCCCCCGACCGCCTGCGTGAATTTGAGCCTTTACGGCCCACTTGTCGGCATGTGTCGACGTCTGAATTTCCTCTGCGGCTTTTACCGCATCGTTGGGATTGATGGCCAATCGACCTTCAGGTACTGGAACTCCGTAACGTTTCAGCAAATCCTTAGCTTGGTACTCGTGAATGTTCATGGTAAGTGAATTTCTAGTTCATTATTCGCTTCTAAATGTAGAAAAATTATGGGAGTAAGCTAACTTTGCCACCCAATTGATGTTGAAAATGCGCAAACTTACTGTACAGGAGTTAAACAGACCAAGTGTGGAAGAGTTCAAGACCACGCCAAAGATTGGTATTGCCATTGTTCTTGATAATATCCGTAGCTTAAACAACATTGGTTCTGTATTTCGCACCGCCGATGCCTTTATGATTGAAAAGGTAATTCTATGCGGTATTTCCACCCCTCCGCCCCATCCTGAGATTCACAAAACTGCTCTTGGGGCCGAGTTATCAGTGCGCTGGGAATATTATAGTTCGGCATTAGATGCGGTTGAAAAGTTGAAGGTTGAAGGTTGGAGTATTGTTGGGGTTGAGCAAGTTGAGAACAGCACAATGCTCAACCAATTTACCGCTGATTGTAATAAAAAATACGCTCTAGTTTTGGGCAACGAGGTTAAAGGAGTTCAGCAGGTGGTTATCGATCGATGCGATAGCTGTGTTGAAATTCCTCAGGCAGGAACCAAGCATTCGCTAAACATTGCAGTGAGCGCTGGAATAGTAATGTGGCATTTTTACCGACAGCTTATATAAAGTTAACCTGAAAATTAAGCACAAAAAAAAGGGAACCCGAGAGCTCCCTTTTTATATTTCAGTTTTAGCGTTTACTGAAGTAAGGTTTTAAAAACCTCATTCTGCATAAAACTCTTGAATTCCATATCCTTTGCGGCATAAGCCTTCAAGGAAGCATCCTTACCAACGGCAGTTCTCAAGTTGTTGAGAACATCAGTCTCGTTGCCTTGACGGGCAGCAATAACAGCCTTTAGATAGAAAGCCTTACCTGTCTCGAGCTTATCAAGAATTCTCTTGCTGTCGTCAGCTTTATTAACAAGGTAAAGTGCGAGACCTTGGTTGAAGGAATCTGAACCACCAAAATAATCGGTTGCTGGCTCATACTTGCCCTTCATAATGCTAATGATACCAAGATTGTAACGAACTTCCTTACCTGCGTCTGCAGCCTCAACGAACATCTTCTCAGCAGCATCAACATCTCCAGCTTTAAGAAGAACAGCACCCATGTTGTTCTTTACAACAGCGTTGTCCTTATTAATGGCGAGACCTTTTTCGAATTGAGCCTTTGCCTCATCCATGTTGCCATCGTTGAAAGCCATTACACCAAGGTTGTTGAAAGCACGGATATCGGTAGGATATTTTGCTTCAGCCATTTTGTAAAGGGCAGTTTGCTGAGCCTTGTCGGTAACAATACTGGCAGTGTACATCAGCTGCTCGAGGCTAAGTGAATCAAGCGTGTTAGCAGCAGCCAAAGCCTTGAGTTGATCATCGGTAAGGTTCATCTTCTCAACAGAAGCGGTGAACTTTGCACGACGCAGCTGAGGAAGGATTTGCTCAGCAATAATGGTAAAGGCCTTAGAAATGTTCTTGATTTCCTTTTCGCGAACAGCAGGATCGGAATACATAGAGAGAACACGAAGAACAAGGTCCTTGTCCTGAATGTTGGACTGTTCCATCAATGTCTTAAAACCGTCCCAATCTTCAGCTGTGGTAGTTACCTTATAAAGGCTATCTAATCCACCAACTTTAGCTTTCTTGAAGTATTTTTCAAAATATTTCTCAGAATTGGATCCACGACCTTTCGAAAGTTTTTCGTTTAAAG
>DATKTT010000090.1:0-4181 GCA_035530955.1 Williamwhitmania sp.
AATATATCAATATCATGAATATGTTGTTATCGCATAGGGGTGAATGTCTAATATTTCGAAGATAAAAGCGGAATAGAAACATTTTTTTACCTTTGAAACTCTAACAAACCTGTTAATGAGTGGCATTAATTCGATAAAAGATCCGGTAAAAAAAGAACTTGAGGAGTTCGAGGTTTTCTTCCGAGGTCAGGCTCAATCACCCTACAAATCCCTCGACTTCATTTTAACCTACATCGTCAGGCGAAAAGGGAAGCAGCTGCGGCCTCTTTTTGTATTCCTCTCGGCCAAGTTGATTGGTGAAGTTACGCAATCGACCCACGTTGCCGCTGCCATGATTGAGCTATTGCATACAGCTACGCTAATTCACGACGACGTGGTAGATGAGGCTTACGAGCGACGCGGATTCTGGTCTGTAAATGCACTGTGGCGTTCAAAAATTGCCGTATTGGTAGGCGATTTTATTCTGTCTAAAGGACTTATGGTTGCCGTGGAGCACAAGGAGTATGAAATGCTGGAAACCATGTCGAATGCGGTGAAGGAGATGTCGGAAGGGGAGCTTTTCCAGATTGAAAAGAGCCGCAAAATGGATATTACCGAGGACGATTACTACAGCATTATCCGAAAAAAAACGGCAACTCTCATTGCGGCATGCACCAGTAGCGGTGCTCGCTCCGCTGGTGCAGATAAGGCAACTGTCGCAAAACTCTACGAAATTGGTATCCTATTAGGTATGGCATTTCAAATAAAGGATGACCTATTCGACTTTCAGCCTGCTGCCCTCACAGGAAAACCGTCAGGTAACGATATCAAGGAAAAGAAATTAACGTTACCGCTTATTTTTGCCCTTAACAATGGCTCTAAAAAGGAGCGTGAAGAGATAATCTCGCTGATAAAAAAACTAAAGGGTAAACGACAAGAAGTGGATAAAATCATTGCTTTTGTTGAGCAAAAAGGAGGGATTGTTTATGCTGAACAAAAAATGAATGAGTGCAAAATCAACGCCATTACATTGTTGCACGAAATACCAGACAATCCGTCAAGACAGGCTCTTGAGGCACTTGCACACTATATAGTTAGCCGGAAAAGTTAAAAAATTGAGCGAAGGGCTTCTGCCCTTCGCTCAATTTATATAGGTCACAAATTTTCTTAGAAGTAATTTACCTGTTTACCGGTGATCTCGGTGAGCAGGTTGTTGGCCAACCGGCTTGCACCCAAGCGGAATAATGACGGTTTAATCCACTCTTCTCCAAGAATTCGCCTCACAACCAAGAGATAGCCAAGAGCATCTTCTGGGGTAACCATTCCGCCGGCTGGTTTAAACCCAATCTTTTTCCCGTGCTTAGCATAAAAGTCTTTAATAGCCAAACACATCACAGCAGCGGCTTCAAGAGTGGCTGCAGGTTCCATCTTACCAGTAGAGGTTTTAATGAAATCAGCACCAGCCTCCATGGAAATCAAGCTGGCCAATCGGATTGCCTCATAATCTGGAAGCGCACCTGTTTCTAAGATAACCTTAAGATGAGCTTTCCCTAGACTCCTTTTTATCGTAGCAATTTCGTCGAAAACAATCTGATGATCTCCGCTAAGGAAGGTTCCCAACGAAATAACTATATCGATTTCGTCGGCCCCAGCTTTAACTGTTCTAACACATTCGTCAACCTTAACCTCAATAAAGGTTTGAGAGGAGGGAAATCCGGCGCCAACAGCTGCAATTTGGACTTTTTTGTCGGTTAAATTATCCCTTACGGCCTTTACTAAAGGAGGGTAGACGCAAATAGCAGCCACGTTGGCAATATGTGGATAGTGAGCAGAGAATTCACTTACCTTTTTGGCCATGTTGCCGCCCTTCGCTATTGGATCGGTGGAGTTAAGTGAGGTAAGGTCAATAAGACTCAAGCAGGTACGCAAATCGTTTTCCGATTTTTCCTTAGAAACGCTCTTCTTAATGTCGGAAATGAGTGCATCCACCTCGGCATGATTCACCTCCGTGTTATAGTTTAAGTATTCAGCATTCATAGTTTCTTAATTTGGTTTTGTTTACAGTTTTTTATTGTTTTTATGGCGATGAGCATCTCGCTCCGTCTTCTTAGCAAAGTTTCTTTCTACTGCCGTTTCTAGGTCCACACCTGTTTGATTGGCTAAGCAAATGAGCACGAATAGCACATCGGCCATTTCATCACCAAGATCAGCATCCTTCTCGTCACCCTTAAAAGATTGGTCGCCATACCGACGCGCCATTACCCGTGCGAGCTCACCCACCTCCTCAGTCAGCAAAGCCATATTGGTAAGCTCGCTGAAATATCGCACGCCAAACTCTT
Source organism: Williamwhitmania sp. (assembly GCA_035530955.1). Taxonomy (GTDB): domain Bacteria; phylum Bacteroidota; class Bacteroidia; order Bacteroidales; family Williamwhitmaniaceae; genus Williamwhitmania. The sequence continues at coordinate 2,319 of DATKTT010000090.1, forward strand.
TGATCCAATCATCAACGAGTTTCTGATAATTCTGCAATGTTATCATTCCCTATTTTTTGTGTCTATCCATATTGTTACTGGACCATCATTTACCAGCTGAACCTGCATATGGGCCCCAAATTTACCCAAACCCACGCTCCTGCCAATTTTTTGTTTAAGCATTTCTACAAAAGTTAGGTATAAAGGTTCGGCCAATTCCGGTCGGGCGGCCTTTATATACGATGGTCTATTTCCCTTCTTTGTAAGAGCATGCAGGGTAAACTGGCTAACCACAATTGCATCTCCGCCAACATCCATTATTGATTTGTTCATCACACCATCGTGGTCGTCGAAGATTCGAAGGTTTGCAACTTTTGAGGAAAGCCACTCACAATCCTCATTAGCATCAGCTTCCTCCACACCCAATAAAATCAGCAAGCCGCCCTTTATTGAAGAAATCACATCTCCATTAACCGCCACCGAAGCCTTGCTCACTCTTTGTAATAATACTCGCATAGCGAAACTGTTCAGCCTACAAATTTAGCATTTTGACCCATATTTGCTTAAAATCAAAATAAAGGTCTATAATTAGAGCAAATTGGGGCTTCATCTTGGGGGGGGGTGATTTTCACGTGTTGTTGTAACATTGACGCGGAAATGCTCTCAAGCGCATCCTTGAATGAGTATTTCCAAAACAACCAACGTGATTATTGACCAGCATTTTATTAAGCGAATAAGGTTAAACCGGTTGCTCTCTCTGGCCATTGAAAATCCGAAAGACCTATCCAACGGAATTGATGAATCGACCGCAATACTTATAGCGGGGAATAAAACAACAGTGGTAGGTGGCGGGCAGGTAATTATTCTAAACCTAAGAAAAGCAACTTGTGGGAAACAAAACGGATTGCTAGGAGCAAAAAATATTACCCTCAACATATAAGCATCAGGAGAAACGTTTCAACTTCCATCGTAGCATAAATCAAAGGATAAAAAAACGGCGTTCAAGGTATCGAACGCCGTTAATATTACTCAAAAAGGAAGTCAAGATCGTCCTCCGCAGTAACCTCCCTTGAAATTTTTCCCCGCTTAAATACGCGCATTGTTTTATTGCCCAATAGATGTATTCCGGCATCTTCAATCCGTATCATAGATCCTTCACGGAGTCCAACAACATAGATGTCTGGATCCATTTCAAGAAACTCCATTATTCGCTCTTCTCGAGTTTCGCCTGCATGTCCTGCCGGGTTGGCATCTATATAATGCGGATTTAACTGAAAACGAATAAGGTTAAACGCGCTAAGGCTGTCTGGTTCAACAATAGGCATATCGTTGGTAGTGCATATAGTTGGACATGCAACATTTGAACCGGCACTCCAGCCCACATATGGTGTTCCATCCAGGACGCGAAAACGAACGGCATCAATTAAGTCGTGCTGTTGAATAACCTTGAGCAATTTAAACGTGTTCCCTCCTCCTACAACAATTGCCTCAGCTTCGTTCACCGATTTTTTATAGTTCTTTGAGCGATGTAATGACTCAACCTCTATTCCAATTTCCGCAAAACGCTGCTGAACCTTACTTTCATACTCGTCGTAAGAAAATGTTACTGCAGCAAAGGGGAAAAAGAGCACCTTCTTAATTTTGCCACCAAAAAAGTTGTCTATAACGGGCATCGGATATTTCAAATATGGCTGACCAGCCATGGTTGAATTGCTAATAAGTAAGAGTTTCATTTTTAAAATCCTTCGTGAAATATTTCATTTTGCTCAAATGTAATTAGAAAAATTATTACAATTGGACTCCAAACACCAAAATATCATCAACCTGCTCGTTGTCAGACTTCCATGAATCTAAGGTTTCTCCAAGTAGCCGTTTCTGCACATC
>DATKTT010000091.1:0-3590 GCA_035530955.1 Williamwhitmania sp.
TTTTGAGGAGATACGATTACCCTCTCCTTTTTATACAAACCAGCCTCTTCGATTTCGGTAAGCTGCTGCTGAAGATGTTTCTTAAAATTACCGTACATAGCATTTGTATTTAATAGGATTGATGCCCAAAATTACGAATAAAATCCGGTTACAATTCGGTGCAAACGATTTCTTAGGTAAAACCAGGAACCAAAGCAATTGCCAATATATCAAAGAGGTGTAGGAAATATTGCAAAATTTGGCCGCATGTTAAGCAGCAGCAATTGAAACAATAGTTGTTGGTTAAAGAATAAAAGATAACCAACGACGACAACCATTGGTCAACCAATCATAGGAAGCAACTTTTTTGTGCAAATTATAAGGATATTTATGATCGTTCGTCAAATATTTAGAAAATTATACTTCAGCCAATTAGCCTGTAAGTATTAATTTTACTACCTATTCAGAATTTATGCTTAACACAACAAGCTGCATATCAACCCCAAGCAGACTACGAATATAGTTGCATTTCTTATCGTAATTACTATATTCGCATGTTACCAACAAGTTGTTAACAGAATATATAACCACTTCTCAAATTTACTGCCATGCCCTACCGCCGCCTACCTAACACCGACAATGCCCGACTCAAGGCTCTTCGGGCTGCCTACAAGAAAGGGAAGGACCTCCCTCCATTTAAACTAGCCTATACACAAAGCACATTTCAGCGCATTCAGCTATTTATTCACAATTTCGAACAAGCCATACAGCGCTATAAAAGTGTTTTCGACATTCAGATTGAAAACAGCAAAGACTATGGCAACGTGGCCAAGAAGGCCCGCATCTACATCTCTCATTTTATTCAAGTGGTAAACATGGCCATTCAGCGCGGCGACCTTAAACCATCTGTTCGGCTTTCTTACGGTCTTGAAGAAGATGCCAGCAGCATCCCCCCACTTGCCACCGAAAAAGATTTACTGCAATGGGGCCAAAAGATAATTGATGGAGAAACACTGCGTAATGCCAAGGGAATGTCGCCCATAACCAACCCAACCATTGCCCTAGTGAAGGTGCGCTTTGAGAATTTTGAGGAAATGTATAGGCAGCAAAAAATTTTTCAACAAAATACTGCACGTGCGCAGGCTGACTTAGAAAATATTAGAAAAACGGCCGACGATATCATCCTCAACATTTGGAACGAGGTAGAAAACACCTATAAAGACCTGCCCGACGAACTCCGTCGCGAGAAGGCGAAAGAGTATGGGCTGGTATACGTTTATCGCAAGAATGAAATTAACGGACTGTCGCTACTAGGCCGCTCCATGCAGGGCATTATGTAGCAGCTGGAAAAGCATAAAAACGGGCCTTAAGCCCGTTTTTTATTTTACTACTTTCGTCGTTTCTCTTTCGATAAAGTAAACATTGTAGAGAACCAACGCTACCACAGCCATGGACACAAAAAGCATCCATGAACCAACAGCTACCGGTTCAGAACTTAATGGATCGACTTTGATACTTCCCTTTACAAACAGGTAATAAGCGACCACGCCAATGCTGTTATTAATAAAGTGAGCGGTCATGGATACCCAAATGCTGGAAGAAAAGTAGAAAAGGTATCCAAACAGAGCACCGAGAAACATTCTGGGGAGAAAACCCAAGAACTGAAAATGCACTGCGCTGAATACCGCAGCCGAAATCCAAATACCGGCATGAATATTTTTTGTCCATTCGGCAAATAGACGCTGCAACAGGCCTCTAAAGAAAAGTTCCTCAGCAAAGGCAGGAAGAAGTCCAACTAAAAATATATTGAATAGCAAGCCATTCAGCGTATCAACCTTTAAAAATGCTCGAGTTAGCACCATTCCCTCATTTTCCATTGCCATGGCCCAGCTGGGCAGATGAACCAACCCGTTGAGCTGGCTAAGCAATCCAACCAATGGCGCAATGGATAACGAAAGCAACGTGACCAGCAAAAAGGTGCGTCCTTTTGCCAGCTTGTTTAGGCGCAAAAAGTTAAATGGAGATGAGGAGAATAGAAAGGCACAAATTGCAGCCGGAACTAAGAATAGCAATATGGTTTGAACTAGCTGCCCCATCTTCAACCACAAAACGCCATTTGCAAGATGCAGCTTGCTACCATCGAGATCGGATTGCAGTCCTAATAGCTGCACACCCAACCCAACTAAAATGGCGATAGCTAAAAAAAACGCAAGCGTCAAAAACAACTTCACTCCAGGAGAAAAAGATTCTAATGCTCGTCTAACCATCTCTTTTTTATTGCAAAGAAAGCTGTTTTTCCTCATCAATGGAAGCAATTATAACACTTTAAGAATCTAGCCGAAATGGTATCTTTGCAAAAAAAATAACGCGTGATTATTGACAAATTAGACCTAGGCTACCAACCGGTGATTCTGGCGCCCATGGAGGACGTAACCGACCCATCGTTCCGTTATATGTGCAAGCATTTTGGAGCCGACATGATGTTCACCGAATTCATCTCCTCTGATGGACTTATTCGCGACGGAAAAAAATCGGTGGCTAAGCTGGACATTTTTGATTACGAAAGGCCAATTGGCATTCAAATATACGGACACCTCATCGATGCCATGGTGGAGGCAGCTCTACTTGCAGAGAGAGCCAACCCAGAGGTTATCGACATTAACTTTGGATGCCCAGTAAAAAAAATAGCTTCGCGTGGAGCCGGCTCGGGTATGATGCGCGAACCAGACAAGATGGTAGAGATGACACGCCAAATTGTTAACGCCGTGAAGCTGCCCGTTACGGTTAAAACTCGGCTTGGCTACGACGATAGCAGCAAAATAATTGTGGAACTCGCCGAACGGTTGCAAGACGTCGGTATAAAAGCTCTCACAATTCATGGAAGAACGCGCGCCCAAATGTACAAGGGCGAAGCCGACTGGTCGCTAATTGGAGCTGTGAAGCAAAACCCACGAATGCATATTCCAATTATTGGCAATGGGGATATTGACGGTCCCCTAAAGGCCAAGGAGATGTTCGACCGGTATGGTGTTGACGCCATTATGATTGGTCGCGCCACCTACGGCAGACCTTGGATATTTAATGAGGTAAAACACTACCTTCAATCAGGCGAACTACTCGAACAACCTTCCGTTGTTGAACGAGTAGAGATTGCTCGAATGCACTTCCGAAAATCGCTGGAGATAAAGGGTGATCGGGTTGGCGTTTTTGAAATCAGACGCCACTTTGCCTCCTACTTCAAAGGGTTGCCCGACTTTAAGGAAACACGCCTCAAGTTGGTAACCACCACAAACCCTGATGAGATTTTTGGTCTACTAGATTATGTAGCCGACAAATGGGGAGATTTTGAGGAGATTAAAAGCATGCTGCACAAATCGCCCTTAAGCGGCAAAGAGTAAGAAACTAAGAAAAAAGTGAAGAATTCACAGCAAAAAGAGCTGATCTTCAGGGAAATAAAAAAGCCTCGACTTTCGTCGAGGCTTTGCTCCTCTTCTAGGACTTGAACCTAGGACCCCCTGATTAACAGTCAGGTGCTCTAACCAACTGAGCTAAAGAGGAGTGTTTTCCTTTATTTGCGTGGCAAAAGTAGCAGGATTTTTTATTTCGTGCAA
>DATKTT010000092.1:0-7466 GCA_035530955.1 Williamwhitmania sp.
TCAAAATATCCAATTCGTTGGTTTAGCCCTTCAGATTCAAAGGAAATTATTACCTTTCTTGAGGAAGAAATTGAGGAAAAGGAGTAACATGCAGCAGCTTATTTTGAGAGTGTACGGGTTGATTCTTAACGATAATGGAGAACTCCTTATAACCGATGAGTACCAGCAAAGTATGCGAATGACCAAGTTCCCAGGTGGCGGATTGGAATTCGGCGAAGGAACTTTGGACTGCCTAATTCGCGAAATCAAGGAAGAGATGGATATGGAGCTAACCAATGTAGAGCACTTTTATACCACCGATTTTTTTCAGAAGGCGCTATTCTACGAAGATGCACAGCTGATATCTGTTTACTACACAGCAAGGTTGAAAAACGAGAAAGAGTTTAGCTACTCCAGCAAGTCATTTGATTTTCAGGAAGAAAAAAATGGAGCACAATCGTTCCGTTGGGTAAACCCACTCAATTTCAGTGCAGATAATCTTACCTTTCCCATAGACAGAGTGGCCTTCAATAAGCTGCAAAACCAATTACTGAACAATACCTCAAAAGCCCAATAATGAACCCAACGCTGGTAATACTCGGCCCTGCTCACCCTTTTAGGGGCGGACTTGCAAACTACGATGAGCGCATGGCAACGGAATTTCAACACAAAGGCTACACCGTTACAATGCACACTTTTACAACTCAATACCCCGAATTGCTTTTTCCTGGAAAATCGCAGTTCTCCGACCGTCCTGCACCAATGGACCTTGACATTTATCGCACCTTTAGCTCCATCAACCCATTTACTTGGCTAAAGCTTGGTTTTAGATTAAAGAGAGAAAAGCCGGATATGCTTATTCTACGTTTTTGGCTACCGTTTATGGCGCCCTCCATGGGAAGCATTGCACGGTTGGTTCGTCGCAATAAGCACACCAAGGTGATTGCCCTTATCGACAACATTATTCCGCACGAAAAGAGGCTTGGCGATAAGTTGCTGGCTAGCTACTTTGTTGGCAGCGTCGATGGCTTTGTGGTGATGTCGCGGTCAGTTGAAGAGGAATTGCACCAGTTCGATAGCCACAAGCCAGTGGAATTCTGCCCGCACCCGCTGTTCGACAGCTACGGTTGCAGCGTGCCCCGTTACAAGGCAATTAGCCAGCTGAAACTCGACCCCGAATCGAAATACATGCTCTTCTTTGGATTCATTCGCGACTACAAAGGATTGGATTTACTGCTAAAAGCTATGGCACTGCCTCTACTTCAAAATCCAAAGATAAAGCTCATTGTGGCCGGTGAGTTTTATACCGATGCCGATAGCTACCTGAACCTTATTAAGGAGAATAAGCTGGAGGAAAGGGTTGTGCTTCACACCGAGTTTATTCCCGATGCCAGCATCCCCAACTACTTTTGTGCCGCCGACCTCGTAGTTCAGCCATACAAGAGCGCTACGCAAAGTGGGGTAACACAGGTTGGCTACTACTTTAACCGCCCCATGCTGGTTACCAATGTTGGCGGCTTGGGCGAAATTGTTCCCCACGACAAGGCCGGCTATGTGGTTGAGCCAACCCCAGAGGCCATTGCAGAAGCAGTCAACAACTTCTTTGAGAACGACCGCTTTGAGGAGATGTCCGCTTTTGTGGAAAAGGAAAAGGCACGCTTTTCGTGGGCCAGCTTGGTGGAGAAGTTTGAGGAGGTGAAGAGTGCGCTTTAGGTAATAGGCTGAGTGTGCCAACCTTACCTCATTCTAAACTAATTGCTAATAATGCACAAAACCGCAAAAGAAAAACATAAAGTTCTCCCTTGCGGAACTCCTTTCCTTCTTTTAGATTCTTTTGAAACAATCATTTACTCAGCATCCCAATTCTCTGGTAATGGGTTGCTGCCATTGGTAAAGCTGTTCACTAGCTCCTTTGCCACATCATAGTCGGAGACTAAAATTTTGACCACTGTAGAACCAGCACCACCCGGGGTTACCTGCCAAGGAGCAATGGATCCCATTAATCCATTCTCAATAAAGGCGTTTATTCCATTGTCTTCTAACAAATCCTTTACCACGGCTGCCTGCCAAGGTTCTCCGGCAAAAATCTCAACAAACTCATTGCTGTTTTCCATCATTAGTATGTTTTTGTTCTCAATTTCTGAATAACCTTACCTTCAAATCCAAATTTTTCATGAAACGTTGTATTACGAAAGTAATAAATTGTTACTTCCGTCCAACATATTCAAGAAGGGAAGTAGCAAAGCAATTTTATCCACTATGGAAAAGGAGTATATTCGCCTGCTAGGGCCTGTATTGTTGAAAAGTTTGAGGAGGATAAGGATTCGCTGTGGGGAATAAAAAAACTCGCGAATTGCGAGTTTTTTTATTCTATATTCTCTTGTCCACCAAGTAGTTGTTTCGTTCGGTGCTGTTTCGGGAGACCAGTTCCCCAATAAAGCCAGCCACAAAGAGCTGAACACCAATTATGGTCATAACCAGCGCCAGGTAAAACAGCGGCTGCGCCGTAACCTCCCTCACCTTTAGATGGTGCGCAATGCCGTAAATTTTTTGACTTAGCAACCAAACGGTGATTCCACCCCCAATGAGGAACACTAGAGTACCCAGCGTTCCAAACAGGTGCATTGGTCGCTTGCCAAACTTGCTAATAAAAGTGATGGTGAGCAGGTCGAGAAATCCGTTGATGAAGCGCTCCAAGCCAAACTTTGTTTTGCCATACTTGCGCTCCTGGTGCTGAACCGCCTTCTCCCCTATTTTGGAGAAACCAGCCTGCTTGGCAATAATGGGAATGTAGCGATGCATCTCGCCATACACCTCAATGGCCTTAACCACCTCCAACTTGTAAGCCTTTAAACCACAGTTGAAGTCGTGAAGCTTAATTTTGGAAACCCTCCGGGCGGTGGCATTAAACAGCTTGCTAGGCAAATTTTTTGAAAGCACGGGGTCGTGCCGCTTCTTTTTCCAGCCCGATACTAAATCGTAGCCACCCTCGGTAACCATTTTGTAGAGCTCCGGTATTTCGTCGGGGCTATCCTGCAGGTCGGCATCCATGGTAATAACCACCTCGCCACGGGCAGCCTCGAAGCCAACGTGCAGCGCAGGGCTCTTGCCATAATTTCGGCGAAACTTTATGCCCTTAACATTCTCGTCGGTATGGGCCAGCTGCTCAATCACCTTCCACGAAGCGTCCTTGCTACCATCGTCGATAAATATTACCTCATACGAAAAGCCATGCTCGCGCATAACGCGCTGTATCCAAGCATGCAGCTCCGGCAGGGACTCCTCTTCGTTGAGTAGGGGAATAACTATTGAAATATCCATCACTCAGAATTATCCATTCATTTCATCCGCAGAAAAAGGACTCTCCTCCTTTTTAGCAAATATAGAGGTTATAAGAGATACTAAAAAGCTTATAAGCGACATCACCAAAACCGAACCCAACACCATTGCACCTATAGTCATTTTCTGCCTATACATGTTCATAATGGTCTGAATTTGCTCATTGCTTACCTTGTTGGCCTCATACATCTTCTGCTCCATCGCCTGCAAAAGTTTTTCAATGTAACCCGGGTCAATCATCTTAACCAGTATTACAAAGTATAAGGCATAAATCAATGACGCAAACAATCCAATTAATACGCCAAATCCAAGAGCTTGACTATAGCTTAAAACCCCATTCTTATAATCATCGCGGTATTTTATTTGGCCGTAGTAAATCAATCCAAATATTATAATCCATTGTATTGCTTGGATTCCTATACCTGGAGTATAGATATTTAGCGCATATATTACAATACTGTAAAGTATTATTCCTAAGGCAAGAATAAGACCGTAGGTCATTGCCGGTTGGAAGATTGAAGTTGGTTTTGTAGTGTTATCCATTTTAATATGTTTTACAATTGCTGAACAAAGATACAGTTTTAGATTTTCATTGTAAATGTTTGGAAAAACTTTAATTGTTACTACTTTTGTGCCGGGTAAGTCTTATACGACCAGCTCCTGCTGAACTCCCCCAGGACCGGAAGGTAGCAAGGGTAAGTAGTTGTAGCGGTGCGATATAAGTAGCTTACCCACTTTTTTTTGCTATAAAGGAGGTTTTAGCACTCCATCCCGGTAGGTTGAAATCAGCTGCCTTCCCCCACTCCACCTCAGGTATCCTCCCAATCATCAGAAATTATCCAACAGGCGCGCTGCTTATGTTTGCATCTTTTATGCTACATTTGCGGTTTAGTTCTAGACCATAAATTTTAACGGCTATGAAGTTTTTTATTGACACAGCAAACCTTGACCAAATTAGGGAAGCCCACGATTTCGGCGTTTTAGATGGCGTAACCACCAACCCATCGCTCATGGCAAAGGAAGGCATCAAGGGAGAAGAGAAGATTAAGCAGCACTATGTAGATATTTGCAACATAGTTAAGGGTGGCGATGTTAGCGCCGAAGTTATTTCCACCGACTACGAGGGAATGATCCGTGAAGGAAAGGTGCTCGCAGCACTACATCCCCAAATTGTAGTTAAAGTTCCTTGCATTAAAGACGGCATTAAGGCCATCAAATATTTTTCCGATAACGGCATTAGAACCAACTGCACGCTGGTATTCTCCGTTGGGCAGGCACTTCTGGCTGCTAAGGCTGGGGCTACCTACGTTTCCCCATTTGTTGGCCGTCTCGACGACATCTCCACCGACGGGGTTATGCTCATCAAGCAAATTGCAGAGATGTTCAACTACTATGGATTTGCTACCCAGGTTTTGGCTGCATCCATCCGCCACACCATGCACATTATTCAGTGTATGGAAGCGGGTGCCGACGTTGCCACCTGTCCGCTCAGTGCTATTCTTGGTTTGCTCAACCATCCGCTAACCGATAGCGGATTGCAAAAATTCCTTGAAGATTACAAAAAAGTAAACGGATAAAACCTCAAGGCAGAGCTGTGGCTCTGCCTTGCTTATTTTTGAGCAATGCTCATCAAACTCTACCCCGACAACCCAAACCCACGCGAAATAGCCACCATTGTTAGCATGCTGGAAAACGATGGCGTAATTATATACCCCACCGACTCGGTTTATGGACTTGGGTGTAGCATTCGTAGCAAGAAGGCGCTCGAAAAAATCTTGCGCATCAAGGGGGCAAAAATTAAGGATGTAAGATTTTCCATGATTTGCTCCGACTTTAGCCATCTCTCCGACTACGCCAGAGTGGACAATTCCACCTTCAAACTCCTTAAAAAAAATCTTCCGGGGCCATTTACCTTTATCCTTCCAGCATCGGGCAAGGTACCCGACCACTATTCTGGAAAAAGGAAAACCATCGGACTCAGGATTCCCGACAACTCCATTCCCATCGAAATTGTAAAACTGCTAGGAGTTCCATTGGTAAACACCTCCATAAAGGATATCGATGAAGTGCTAGAATACACCACCGATCCGGAACTCATCCACGAGCGCTACGAAAACCTGGTTGATTGTGTAATCGATGGCGGATATGGCGGCAACGAGCCCTCCACCATTGTTGATTGCACCGGTGAAGAGCCCGAAATTGTTCGTGAAGGATTGGGAGAACTAGCTATTTAATTGGCACACACCTGGAGAGTTGAATATCGGTAAGCATTCCATCGCAGCGTCCCCTAAATACTGCTGAATCACCTACAGCAATTTTATCAAGTAATGGCTTGTTGGAACTCACGTCCGCACTATCTACCGTGCAACTTACGCCAGACATGGGGTCGTTAAGAGAGAAGGTAATACTGCCTCCTACATCTGCCGTTTTATCCACTACTAAACCGGAAACCTCCACAATACGGCCGATATATTTTGAAGAGGCATTTGCTTCATTTTTGGCAAATTCGGAAACAATATCCTTGGCATTAACCACATACTCGGGGGTCATGTTGGCAATATTTTTATGCGGTTTGTTGTACATATATACACCCGCTGCAATTCCACCAATAATTACCAAAACAACAACTATAAGAACTATTTTCCATCGGCCCATAATCGCTCATTTTTAAGTTTATACTTTTAAAAAGGGAGATTACTTCCCCATCGGCAAATAGCTGAACTTAACCGTTATGAGAATATCGTTGTTGATATTATCCTTCACCAGCGAAGGTATTTTTACTTTATACTCGTCCAGCTTAATGTAGAATTGTGAATCAGCAGTATACCCATCCTTTGTTTTGGTAACAGTGCCCTCGGCAGTAATGGGTTTAGTAACCCCATGGATTGTAAGTTGTCCAGTAACGGTAACTTTGATAGCCTGACCATTCACAAAATTCAGGTTTTTAAAATCCTTAATCTCTCCTGAAAATGATGCCTTAGGATATAGATCACTTTCAACATAGTTCTCGTTGAAGTGCTCCTCCATCAGGGCCTTTTCAAACCGAAACGATTTCATCAGAACGGCTATGACCATTTTACCCGTTTCGGCATCAAAAATGCTGGTTGCCTGCTCATTCTTGGCAGAAATATCCTCCATGGACGATTTTGAGTAAAAACCGATATAGCCAGTTTTGGTAAAAAACTTCGATTGACCAACAGCAATAACGCTGCTAAACATCAAAAGAGCGAATATTACGTTCTTCATAAGACTAGGTTTAAGTTATTCTTAAGTGTAAAGATACCGCTGATTACTGTGCAAAAATCAACAATAATTCCTTAATGCATCAATACTATTTACCTTAATAAACAGAAAAGACCCGTGAAATGTTGAACCCAAAGTGAATATCTCCTTTTGACCACTTTCCGGTGGTTTCACCTATGATATGACTTTCGGAGTTACCCACAGAGTTGGTAACAAACAGCTGAAAAACGTGTCCGCCAGTATCAATATCCACGCCAAACGATAATGGATTGGTGTACTTAATATCGGTACGCTGGTTAATTGGTCGGGCAATGTAGTAGTACTCAAAATTCAAGGAGAAGCGCGTTGTCAACTTTATTCGACCACCAAACCCCATTGCCCACAGGTCGTTTTGATCGAGCGTAGTTGCCACTAAGTTGCGGTGCATAACGGTTGGGGAGAGCTGTAGGCTTAACCTCTCACTGAATTTTCTACCCACTAAAATCTGGTGCGTATATGCCAGACGTGAAGAGAAATAGTTGGTTTGATTAGGATTATCCCACTTAAGCGTATTGATGTGGATGCTCGAAAAGTAGCTAATAGTAACAGGAAAGTTTTTAGCTCCAGAGCATTGTCGAAACAGCTTCACTTTATAGGAACCATCGTAAGTTTTTTCGTATGAACTTCTTCCAATTCCAACCATAAGCCAATCGGTTAAACCAAGCTCCAATGAGAGTTTGATGGTGCTTTGGTCGAGCCCCCAGAATTCATATGGTCCCGTGTTAAGCATTCCAAAACGGTGATTTATACGAAAGTCAAGTTGCCCTGTCTTCATCTGCTCCACCGAATGAAAATCTATGATCCGACTTGATTTAAATGTCGCAGTAGCATAGTTGATTTGGGGCCCCATCTGCTGATCCAGCAAT
>DATKTT010000093.1:0-4398 GCA_035530955.1 Williamwhitmania sp.
TAAATCGCCCAGCTCGTTTACGCAAATCATAAAAGTAGCCACGGAAGTGTTGAACGAGAAGTTCTCAATATCCTCCCTCACCTTCTTAATGGTTTTGTGTAGCACCTTTTGCTCTGCAGGGTTAGCCTTGTCGGTGCTCAGCTCTATATCACCATTCTTGTTCGTAAACAGACGCCAAAATTTTCTCAAGAATTTAGAAACGCCATCGATACCGTTGGTATCCCAAGGCTTGCTGGCTTCCAAAGGACCAAGAAACATCTCATACATGCGCAGCGTATCGGCACCGTAGCGCTCCACCACATCGTCGGGATTTACCACGTTGTACATACTCTTCGACATCTTCTCCACAGCCCAACCGCAAACGTACTTGCCATCTTCGAGAACGAATTCGGCACTGGCAAACTCGGGTCGCCAAGCGCGGAACTTATCAATGTCGAGAATATCGTTTGAAACAATATTTACGTCAACGTGTATCTCGGTGGTATCGTACTGACCCTTGAGCCCCAAGGAGACAAACTTATTGGTATCCTTTATGCGATAGACAAAGTTGGAACGTCCCTGAATCATCCCCTGGTTGATGAGCTTACGGAAAGGTTCCTCCTTACACACCTTTCCCATATCGAAGAGGAATTTATTCCAGAAGCGGGAGTAGATGAGGTGTCCAGTGGCATGCTCGGTACCGCCAATGTAGAGATCCACATCCTGCCAGTAGCTGTTTGCCTCCACTGAAACCAAAGCCTCTTCGTTTCGAGGATCCATGTAGCGAAGGTAGTAGGCCGACGATCCTGCAAAACCGGGCATGGTGCTCAGCTCGTAAGGGTAACCTTCGGGAGTATTCCAACTTTTAGCGCGACCAAGTGGCGGCTCACCCTTTTCTGTGGGCAAGTATGCATCAACCTCAGGTAGTTCCAAGGGCAGCTTATCTACATTTAGCGGAAAGGGCATTCCGTCTCGATAGAAGATGGGGAATGGTTCACCCCAGTAGCGCTGACGGCTAAAGGTAGCATCGCGCAGGCGAAAGTTCACCTTTTTCTGACCCAACTTGCGGCTCTCTACCTCGGCTATTGCCCTCTTTACGGCATTCTTAACGTCGAGCCCATTGAGGAAATCGGAGTTAACCAACTTTCCCTCCTTGGCATCGTAGCTCTCCTTGCTGATGTCGCCACCGCTCACCACCTCAATAATGGGCAGGTTAAAGTGCTTGGCAAAGGCGTAGTCGCGGCTATCATGAGCAGGAACGGCCATAATGGCTCCAGTTCCATATCCTGCAAGCACGTAGTCGCTCACGTAAATGGGCACCTCCTTACCGGAGAATGGATTTATGGCGTAGGTTCCCAAAAACTGCCCGGAAACCTTTTTTACCTCGGTCATACGCTCACGCTCCGACCTTGACTTTACCTCATTGAGGTAGTCGTCAACCTGTGCTTTAAAGTCGGGATGGGTGAGCGACTGCAGAAGCTCACTTTCGGGAGCAACAACCATGAAGGTAACGCCGAAAATGGTATCAGGACGGGTGGTAAACACCAGTATTTTTTCGTCGGAATTTTTTAGCGAGAAGTTGACCTCGGCACCTTCGGAACGGCCAATCCAGTTGCGCTGAATCTCCTTAAGCGAGTCGGTCCAATCAACCTTATCGAGGCCATCGAGCAGCCGCTGTGCATAGGCGCTAATGCGCAAGCACCACTGGCGCATTTTACGCTGCTCCACGGGATGACCACCACGAACCGACATACCCTCCTTCACCTCGTCGTTTGCCAGCACAGTTCCCAGAGCTGGGCACCAGTTTACCATGATATCGGCCTGATAGGCCAAACGGTAGGACTGCAACACCTCCTGCTGCTCCCGCTCGCTCATGGCATTCCACTTGTCAGCCGAAAAGGTATCCACGTCGCTGCAGGCTGCCTCAACCAAGGTATTACCGCTTTTCGAAAATTCATTAACCAATGCCAAAATCGGTTCAGCCTTCTGAGTATTTAGATTATACCAGTGCTCAAACATTTGGACGAATGCCCACTGAGTCCACTTGTAGTATTCGGGGTCGCAGGTGCGAAACTCACGGTCCCAGTCGTAGCTGAAGCCAATTTTATCGAGCTGTTCGCGGTAGCGACGAATGTTATTTTCGGTGGTAATGGCTGGATGCTGACCGGTTTGAATGGCATACTGCTCGGCCGGCAGTCCAAAGGCATCGTAACCCATGGGGTGAAGCACGTTGAAGCCGCAGTGACGCTTGTAGCGCGAGTAGATGTCGGAGGCGATGTAACCCAGCGGATGACCTACGTGAAGCCCCGCTCCCGATGGGTATGGGAACATATCGAGGACGAAAAACTTGGGTCTTGACGAATCTACCTCCACATGAAAAGTCTTGTGCTCGCTCCAGTAGCGCTGCCACTTCTGCTCTATTTCCGAAAAATTGTAATCCATGGTTACCTAATTATATACAAGTTGCGAAATTAAGAAAAAAAGAGTGACGGGAAAGTGACAGGTGACAGAAGAGTGACGAGTGATAGAAACAGTGACGGGAGACGGTAAAGGGTCAGAAGACCAGAGCCGGGAGACCGAAGAAATGGGACAATGGGACAATATGCCAATGAGACAATTTAGGAATGAATTCAATAACACCTGCAGCCAGTGACCTTTTACCGTTACGGCAGTAAATACATCTCCAAATCATTAAAAGTTCAACCCTACAACCCGTTTTTTACTGCCAAAACAGCAATATATGGCAAATAGATTTGATTAATGTTCTCTATTTACCTATATTTACCGCTATAACGATACAACTATGCTTGAACCTCAAACTTTAGCCACCATCATCAGGCAACACCGCAAGGCGGCAGGACTCAGCCAGCTGCAGCTGGCTGAAATGGCAGGAGTTGGCAAGACTGTGGTGTTTGACCTAGAAAAGGGAAAGGAGACCATCCAACTCAACACACTAAGAAAAATACTGCATGTGCTCAACATCAAGGTTGTGCTAACGAGCCCACTTATGAACCAAATATTGACCGATGAGAACAGCTAAGGTATTTGTAAATAATGAGGAAGCAGGGAAACTTACCGAACTGGAATTCGGTAAGCGGTTCCGCTTTGAATACACGGAAGGCTACTCCGGATCCCCTGTTTCACTTACCATGCCTTTGTCTCAAAAAGCCTACGAGTATGATTCGTTTCCCCCATTCTTCGACGGGTTGCTACCGGAAGGCTACCAGCTGGAGGGACTTCTGAAGTTTGGCAAGATAGACCGAGACGACCTTTTTGGCCAGCTGATGGCTGTGGGTAACGATTTAATCGGACAAGTAACGGTGAAGGAGAATATAGCATGAATCGTTGCCCAATTACATACCAACTCTGCGGCAACCAACTTTACAGCGAAAAAGGACTAAAGCTGCTTTCTCCCCTGCTAAAAGAACTTGCACCTCTCGATTTTACTGCGGAAGAGTTGCGAAATGAGGCAACAGTAAGAGCAACAAAAATGTCCATTCAGGGGGTTCAACCCAAGCTCAGTGCCGTAATGAACACCAAAGAGGGGAAGTTTGAAATTGTTGACAAAAACGGGAGGTATATCCTTAAACCCCAGCACTACCACTTCCCTGAACTTCCCGAAAACGAAGACCTCACCATGCGCTTGGCCGCAACCATTGGCATAGATACTCCCCTACATGGATTGGTATATGGGAAAGACCATTCGTTAACCTATTTCATCAAGCGCTTCGACAGAAAAGGGCAAAAAGACAAAGTTCATGTGGAGGATTTCGCACAGCTGGCAGGCATGAGCCGCGATACCAAGTATCGCTACTCCATGGAGAAGTTGGTGAACCTGCTGGATAGCTTTTGCACCTTCCCTGCCCTTGAAAAGGCAAAGCTATTTAAGCGCGTAATCTTCAACTTCCTGATTGGGAATGAAGACATGCACCTGAAAAACTATTCAGTAATTGTTCAAAATGGCAAAGTGGAGCTATCACCAGCCTACGATTTGCTCAACTCTACCATCGTGCTGCAGGGAGATGTGGAAGAAATTGCCTTGCCCGTAAAAGGCAAAAAGAGCAACCTCAATGCCGATGTACTCATTAGCTACTTTGGGAAAGAGCGCTGCGGACTAACCGATAAGGTTGTTGAGAAAATGCTGGACGTTATTGGAGAAGCCATACCCCTATGGTTTGGCGAAATTGAAAATAGCTTCCTATCCCAAGAAATGAAGGAGAAGTACACTTCGCTTTTGCTGAAACGAAGCCAAAAATTGGGGTTGGGTTGAAGCGGGTAAGAAAACTTGCTGGGGGTAAGCATTCTGTAGAATGTCCAGGTCAACAAAGGCGGTTCAATTTATTTCCTAACTACTGAGTGAAACGGAAAATAGATGAATCCAAATCCTACCATCACCTACAAATAACATAGCCCACGGTT
>DATKTT010000094.1:0-2656 GCA_035530955.1 Williamwhitmania sp.
CTCGTGCCAACCGCGATCAGGCAAGCCAAAATGCCGATATCATTATTCCTACCCAAATTAATAAGGAAAAAATCGAGATTGATGCCGAGGCTATTGCCGAACAAACTCGTCGTCAGGCACGCGGAGAGGCTGATGCAATATTTATGAAGATGGAGGCACAGGCAAAGGGTATGCTCGAAATTCTAAGCAAACAGGCCGAAGGTTTTGAACGGTTGAGCAAAGCTGCTGGAAACTCCAAGGATGCCGTAATGATGATGATTGCCGACAAGCTGCCCGAGTTGGTTAAGACTCAGGTTGAGGCCATTAAAAATCTTAAAATCGACAAGGTTACGGTTTGGGACAACCTTTCTGCCGGGAAAGATGGAAAATCGCCAGCAACAGCAAACTTCCTTTCTGGAATGTTGGGTGCAATTCCTCCGTTTGAGGAGCTGTTTAAGATGGCCGGAATGGAGCTGCCCAGCTACCTAAAGGGGAAAACCATTGAAGAGGGAAAATCTGAAGTAATCGCCGAAGAGCCCAAACCCCAAGAGCCGAAAGAATAGGCATTCTACTATCTAAGATGCTTAAAAATCAGGCTACCTTTCCAAAATAAACTCTTGCTTTCATAGCGTGAAAAGCACAAGAGGTTGGAGAGGTAGCCTGATTTTTGTACCTATGTAAGGTGTATTAAACTTTTAATTCCCGTAATAGCTGGATAGCCTTTTCTTAAATACGCGATCGTTGGCTTCGTTAATTGCCTTCACAAATGCAGCAATACGGGCCTTCCGCCCATTGATCTCCTCCTGACTGATGGAGTCTGCATCCCTAAACACAATCTGCTCCACCTTGTAACCTTCAGAATTCAAGGTCATGGCAACTGCAGCATTTAGATCGTCAAAAATAATTACGGATGGAAGGCTGTTGGCCGAGTATTGGTATATGGCCGTTAGCACTTTGGCTTTGATGTACTTAATCTGATCTGCCCCAAGGTATTTGGCTCCAAGGAGAAGACGTATTAGATCGATCTTTGCGACACTTTTTTTGTCGCCATCAGCCTTTAACTTTTCATACTCCTTCTGGTCGGTGGACAGGAATAGCTCACGAAAATCAGCCGGCAGCAGCATAATATCGCGGTGCTCATTTTTCTTTTGCTGCGTTTTAAACTCCTTTTGCGCCAATTTTTGATTGGAAGGGATATAGTCGGACCACTTACGTGTCCGCCGAAATGATTCGGTCATTGGCCTCGGTTTCCAGGAGGTTACCGGCCGCTTCATAATTGGATCTTCAAGATTTAAATGTCCCGATTCCAAACCATACATCATACAGTTAATAAAGTGAATGTAGCTACCGCCAAGACTGGCGTGTAACGCCGACCAAAGTGTCTGGTTGTTCCCTTGCTGAAGCGAATCGGAACCGCTATTGTCTACCTGAAGTTTCTTGTCCTTTAGCGCCTTTACGAAGTCCGCATCTAAAGAAACAGGATAGTAGGTAGCTTCATTATCAGAGATGGCGTCGGTGAGTGATCCGCTATGCTGCAGAGCTTTAACATCAACTACCTGGCTAGTATCGTTGGAGAATTTTACATGAAGCTTGTAGTCATATGTCCAACGCATCTCCTTAACCGACTGTGCAATCAAGGGTATACTAAGGCAGATAAAAACAAGTATAATAATCAGCTTTTTCATTTTCAGGAGGTTGTTTGTTTTCAACATTTACCAAATTTAGGTAAGTAGTATGGTAATAGCAAAGGGATTCTTCAAAATGCATAAAAAAAGAGGCGCAACAGCTGCGCCTCTTCCTAAACCCCCCGGCAATGCTACTCTGCCGGATACCCCACGGTTTGAGCAAAAACCACATTCTTCTCCGGTGAAAGGTTTAACACCGTTTTTAACTCCTCCCGATTTACCATTCCTCTTACCACCGTTGCCAAACCAGCAGAGGCACAGTAGAGGTAAATATTTTCGGAAATAAAGCCCGTATCCGTTCCTGAATAAAAAAACTTCATCTCCTCTGGTCGAATGGCCATTTTGGAATAGTCGGCCACATATATCAGGTTAACCGGTGCCCCTCCCACAAAATCCTGCTGTCCCGTTTTGGAACGAATATCTTCTGCCAGCACTGGAATCAAGGAGTTTTGCAGGGCATCATAGCGGTATACACCGCTCTTCAATGATACATAAATCTCCACCTCCTGCCAGTTGTTGGCGCTTGGAGCGGTGCGCTTCCCCGATTCTGGTCGAGAAATCCCAGCACCAGCCCACAGCAGGTTGGCAAGTTCTTGCATCGATAATTCCCTGTTTGAAAAGGTGCGCGTTGTTTTACGTTCCTTTAGTATATCCATTAAAGGTCTTCCTCCAGAAGTTTGTGGCGCTGGCAATTTTAGTGTATCCATGTCTTGCGAAAAGCCTATTGAGGCAAATAATTGAAAGATGATTAAGAGTGCTAAATTCTTTGTCTTCATACCCAAGAGCTATATTCCCAAACGTTTACGTAATGCCGAAGGAATGGCGTCCTTGTGAACCATCACTGCAATAGTAAAACGGCGGAGGTATGGTTGGCTCATGTATAGCAACCCACCGTATTTGTTAGAGTCCTTATTCCACGAATTCTTTATAATGTAAAATCGCTTCCCATCTTGATCAACAACGGTTCCTACGAGGTGCATGAGGTGATCATC
>DATKTT010000095.1:0-4318 GCA_035530955.1 Williamwhitmania sp.
AACGAGAGGGAGATGTGCTCGGCTATTAGACCGGCCATAATCATTCCAAGCCCCATTCCGAGATCTACCGCCGTGTAAAGCGTTGAGTTGGCTGCTCCACGGTGCACCGAATCGGCGAGGTTATTCACCATCGACTGGAAGGTTGGGAATATTACCCCATTGCCAAATCCAATAACTATGGCCGAGAGAAAGAATAGCAGCGGGCTTTTTGCCATGGCCAACATGGGAAACCCTATCATGAGCAGAATCAGGCATAGCGTAATAATCTTTCGTGGGCCATTTCGGTCGAACACCTTTCCGGCGGTAAGCCGTGCCGCCGCAATGCCAATGGAGAAAATGAGGAAGTATAGGGAGGTGTTCTTGATGCCTATCTCCTGGCCGTAAAGGGCAATAAACGAAAGCAATCCACCGTAGGCAATCATTGTGATAAAGACGTTTATCGAAGGTAGGATGGAGTTTTTATCGAACAGGCTGTTCCACTTTAGCTTCATTCGTTTGCCAACCACAAACCGCTTGCGCAGGTGGACACCATAGGCGCACGCAAGGCTTGCAACGCTTATAAAACACCCCGAAACAAACATGGCCATGTATCCCCAGTGGTGGCATACAAATAGCCCGATAATTGGACCAACGGACATGCCCAAGGTGGTTGATAGCGCAAAGTATCCAATGCCTTCGCCTCTTTTGGCTACCGGAATAATGTCAACCGCAATGGTCGACCCCGAAACGGTGGTAAATCCCCAAACAAGGCCTTGCGCAAACCGAAGCAAAATTATGGATGCAATGGTTATGGCAACCAAGTAGCCCGCAAATAGCAAGGTGTAAATTATTAGAGCCAGCAGGAAGATGGTGCGGCGCCCAAATCGGTCGAGCGTAAAACCCGAAAATGGGCGCACCATTACCGAGGCAATGGTGTATACCCCAACCACTACGCCCACCTGCACTTTAGAGGCATGTAGGTTGTTTACCAAATAGATGGGCAAGGCCGACAGTATGGCGTAGTAGGTGATGTACATCAAAAAGTTGGACAGTATCAGGAATATCAAATCTTTATTCCATATCCTCTCATTCATGGCATTGACGCTTGGAAAACGAAGCTGCAAACTTATTAATAAAATGCGGAGGATGGTATTAATATTTGCCCACTGTAGTTCATTTCCTTAGTGCTCAGCAAGCGTGCCTAGGCAAGTGCCTGTTGCAGGTAGCTTTCAGGACGAGACATACTACTCAACTTCGGTCCTCCATTTTTTTTGTAACCTGTAACTCGTCACTTTTTCGTCACTCGACAGGTAATTAGCAGTTTAGGATACTTGGTTTTTAGGAAAAAAGGTCGCTGACGCACCACTTCAAACTTTCACCTTCATATATTAAGCGAATGTTACCAGCCTCGCTGGGCATGCCTTTTTTGAGGATTTCCCATATTTTTTCGCCTTAAATAATTCAGAATTACTTCATGGGTGCTTAATATACAGGTAATGCGATAACAACAATTTTGCATCGTATTAATACGCCCAACTAATTGACTGAAATAATTCTAAAAAAAACTTATGGTCGAACAATTTAAAAACTGGATGGTTGCCCTCGTTGTTCTGCTTCTACCAGCAGAACTTATTCAAGCGCAGACTACCACGCCCCAGCTACCGAGCGCTAATACAACTACTCCCAAATTCAAACCCTCCGGAAAAGTGTGGGGTTATGTATTTGGTGATTACTATCTGAAAACGCATGCCGACTCCCTCAACCGTGGAAAGACGCAGTATGCAGGAAAGCTTTACCCTCAAAATTTTAATGCCTTTGATTTTCGTAGAATTTACTTGGGTTATAGCTACAACATAAGCGAAAACTTTTCCGCTGAACTAGTGCTAACTCACGAGGGTGATGTTGTGGATGGAAATGGTGACCGTATGGTTTACGTTAAGGCGGCCAACCTACGCTGGAAGAACATTGTTCACAACAACGACTTGGTTATTGGGCAAACTGCCACACCCATTTTCGCCATGATGTCGGAAAAGGTTTGGGGCTACCGCAGCATTGAGAAAACAGTTGCCGATATGCGAGGATTTGGCAGCTCTTCCGACATGGGCGTTGCATGGCAGGGAAAGCTAGATGACAAGGGCAGCTATGGCTACAACTTTATGATTGGCAATGGCACGGCTCAGAAATTGGAAAATAATAGGTATAAGAAGTTTTATGGTGAGGTATATGCCAAGCTGATGGACCAAAAGATAATCCTTGATCTTACCAGCGACCATGAAATTTCTTCCCCAACCCAATCCAAAACAACTATTAAAGGGTTTGTTGCATACCAAACAGATCCTATAACGGTTGGCATCGAGGTTGTTAATCAGCTGCAGAAGAATTACAAGGTGGACTCAGTAAATGGCTCGCAGGTAAATGCAAATGTTGTTCCATTTGCCTTCAGCGTTTTTGTAAAGGGACAAATCATTAAGAACAAGTTGAACTTTTACGCACGTTACGATACCTATAATCCAGACACCAAGTATAGTCGTTCTGACCTTTATCCAAAGGCTAAGCCGTACACGGTAAACCTATATACCGAAAAGTTTTTTACTGGAGGGCTTGATTTTACCCCCAATAAGAACGTACATTTCATGCCTAATATTTGGTTGAACACCTACAAGAGCAAGTTGGATAATGTTTCTGGTCTAGCCAAGAGCAATTATGATATGGTTTTGAGACTTACCTTCTTTGTTAATTTCGGCTAAATGAATTTAAATACACACTAAAATGAGACATATGAAAGTTAACAAGTTATTTTGGGGTTTAGCTGCATTGCTAGCCCTCGCATCCTGCTCGGGGAATCAAAGCAAGGGTACCCAAGAATTAATTGGTGCAGGAGCCACCTTCCCTTACCCTTTATACTCAAAGATGTTTGATGAGTATAACAAGGCAAATGGTGTAAGAATTAACTACCAATCCATTGGTTCCGGTGGTGGAATAAAGCAGCTACAAAACAAAACTGTTGATTTTGGTGCTTCCGATGCACCTCTAAGCGATGAAGAGATGAAATCAATGCCATCTCCAATCATCCACATTCCAACCTGCCTTGGAGCAGTGATGATTACCTATAATCTAGATGGTAATCCGCAGCTTAAGCTCACCCCAGACGTGATTGCCGATATTTTCCTTGGTAAAATTACCAAGTGGAACGACAAGCGGCTGACCTCCCTAAATCCATCAGCAAATCTCCCCAACCTAGCCATTTCAGTGGTTCACCGTTCCGACGGAAGCGGAACTACCTACGTATTCTCCGACTACTTGAGCAAGGTTAGCAGCGACTGGAATACCAAGCCTGGAAAAGGAAAAGCACTGGACTGGCCAGTTGGTATCGGTGCAAAAGGCAACGAGGGAGTTGGTGGCATGGTAAAACAAACTCCTGGAAGCATTGGCTATGTTGAGCTCGCTTATGTTATGCAAAATAAGATGGCATCGGCAATGATCCAAAACAAGTCAGGGGAGTTTATTGAGGCATCCATCCCTTCAATCAGTGCTGCTGCTGCTGTAACATTGCCTGAGGATCTGAGAGTTTCTCTTACCAATACCGATGCAAAGGATGGTTATCCTATTAGCAGCTTTACCTACATTATCCTGTATGTAAACCAATCGTATGGTGACCGAACCAAGGAGCAAGCTAAAGCAACGGTATCGCTCATTGATTGGATGATTACCACCGGTCAACAATATGCTCCGGGTCTCATCTACGCTCCCCTGCCCAAAGAGGCTGCAGAGGCTGCCCTGAGCCAACTTAAGAAGGTGAATTTTGGAGGCACACCTTTAATGTAAATATTTTAGGTTTGAAGGTTTATGAGCGTTGTGCCCCACTTTGGAGCATGCGCTTATATTTATTTCATAAATTAATCAAACAGTTACAAGAAAAATAGCACAGCTATTGTTTATAATGAAACACATTTAGAATGCTCCAACAAGTTCATTCCAACGCTAATATAAGAAGCCTAAACTTCCGCGAGGCTGCCTTTCGTAAGACTCTGTCATTGTCAGCAATTCTGCTTATTGTCCTTCTTATAAGTATTTTTCTCACCCTTCTTGTATCGTCGCTTCCATCAATTCAAGCCATTGGGCTAAAATTCCTATACCAGAAAGTTTGGGATCCCGTTGCTAACGAGTTTGGTGCCCTTCCTTTTCTGGCGGGCACATTAATGACATCTGCACTAGCCATTCTCATTTCAACTCCCTTTGCTCTGGCCATTGGACTGTTTTTGGGCGAATATTATCCACGGGGCTGGATAAGCGGATTAATAAAAAATGCAGTTGAACTTTTGGCTGGAATTCCCTCCGT
>DATKTT010000096.1:0-23704 GCA_035530955.1 Williamwhitmania sp.
GAATTTTGTTAAGTTGTCGAAATCAGGATTCTACGACGGCCTAATATTCCATCGCGTAATTCCTGATTTTATGGTACAGGCCGGCTGCCCCCACGGCACCGGAACAGGTGGCCCCGGCTACACCATTAAGTGTGAACTCAATGGCAACAACCAATACCACGATAGAGGCGTTCTTTCCATGGCTCATGCTGGTCGCGATACTGGTGGTTCGCAGTTTTTTATCTGCCACAACAGGGAAAACACACAACACCTCGATCGCCAACATACAGTGTTCGGAAAAGTTTACGAAGGGCTTGAGGTTCTTGACCAAATTCGTAAGGGCGACGAGATTATCAAAATTGAAATAAAGGAGGAGTAACAATGGCCTTAGAAATACAAGGAAAGCTCGTGCAGATGCTCGAAAAGCAGGTTGGAACTGGTCGTAATGGCACGTGGGAAAAGCAGGAATTTATTCTGGAGACCACCGAGCAATATCCCAAAAAGATTTGCATTTCGGCTTGGGGCGACAAAATAAAGGATGTTGACTCAGCCAAGCCCGGCGATATGCTCAAGGTTAGCTTCAACCTGGAGTCGAGGGAGTTTAATGGCCGCTGGTACACCGACATTCGTGCTTGGCGCATCTCCCGTGAGGGTGCTGGAGCAGCTAGTTCATCTTCAACTGGTGCCCCAATGTCAGCCCCACCTTCCTTCGATGAAATGCCTCCCATTGGTGGCGAAGAGGAGATAAACGACCTCCCATTTTAGCATACACAAAGAACCCCGATTAGCATCGGGGTTCTTTTTTGCCTTTCAGCAAGTAATTCTATTTTCTTAATCACCTTTTATCAACAGCAAAATTAGGCTTTGCCCATGGTTCGTTGCCTTACAGCCTCAAACAACATAACCGAAGCGGCAGCTGAAACGTTCAGTGACTCAATCTTACCCATTAATGGGATTTGCACAATATAATTGGCCATGCGCAAAATCTCAGCCGAAACACCAGTGTCCTCGGCCCCCATCACAATTACAGTTGGAATTTTAAAGTCGATATCGTATAGTGTGGACGATGATTTTTCGTTTGCTGCAATAATTTGAAACCCGCTCTGCTTCAGAAATAGGGATGCATACTTCAACAATTTTACCCGACATACCGGAATAATATTTAACGCACCAGCTGAAGTTTTTAGTGCATCGGCATTGATTTGGGCCGAACCTTGGGTAGGAATTATGATGGCATCGGCTCCGGCGCACTCAGCACTTCGTGCAATGGCACCAAAATTACGCACATCGGTAATTTGGTCCAGCATAACAACAAGCGGAACCTTGCCAGCCTCAAAGAGAGCCGGTATTAAATCCTCCATCTGCGCAAACTCAATGGGCGACATATAGGCGATTACCCCTTGATGATTTTTGGTGGTGACTCGGTTGAGCTTTTCAATGGGCACCAATGACATGGGTATGTTATTGCACTTTACCAAATCAACTACCTCCTGAGAAAGTTCTCCAATCAGTCCCTTTTTTATCAACACCTTCTCCACGGTTCTCCCAGCATTAATGGCTTCAATCACCGGCCTAATGCCAAAAATTAGTTCACCACGCTCCCGTTCCTTGGGCTCATTTCCATACTCTTTTCGATAGTTATTCACGCTATGTAAGTTGTTTCGGTTCATAAAATTAAAAATGGTGGGCAAAGATAGCGAATCTTACTGGTCTTGTGAATCTTCACTCTCATCGTCAAAAATAAAAGGTTTGCCGTGGCTCCATCCTTGCTGTATTTGCGACCACTTAAGGTTGCTGGAACGGCGGTAATCGAGCACAAAATCGTTGGGGCTGGCCCCTCCTTGTCGGTAAACAAAGTGGAATCGCGTGAGCTTTTGCCCTTTGCCCGTGCCATACACCCAAACCTCGTTTTTACCATACCGAAAAATCCGATTTGGCAATCCATACATCATAAACACCATTCCACGGTCGGTTTTCCACCCCTCCATGTAGGACGAAAAGAAGTAGTTTGCCAAGAAGAGCCGGTTGTAGTAGATGCGAATGAGCTCGCGGGCCGATTCGTGGTCGCCAGCCCTCGCAAGCCATAAGCTATCGAGGAGCAACTTTTTGTTAGCGCGCAGCAGCAACGAATCGTTAATGTTCGGTTGTATATAAACCATTGGCGCTAGGAGCTCCTCGTTTGTAACAATCTTTGGAAAGCCCAAATTGAAACTTCCTAGCACTACACCCTTGCCGAGAATGGAATCAGCGCAAACAAGATATACCCCACTGTAAGGAAGAGTCAAACTTCTTCCGGCAATTTTCCACTTCCAAACACTATCGGCGGCAGGTGGATAGTCTACCCGAAACGCAACCACTGGTGGCTTGGCAACTGGTAAATTTTTATAGTAGAAAACGTAAGCACTATCCAACTCTCTGAGTGGATGGCTTACCCGCACCGATTGTCCTGACTTTAATGAGATTCCGAAGAAGGGAGAACCATCGTCAAGTGTAGTTCTGTACCACTGCCCCGTATTGTGGTTGAGTTTGTCCACCATCAACAGCGAAATGGTGGTACGCTCCCGAAGAACATCGGTGACCAACAGGTTGAGAATATAAGCATGTCCAATCTTCGCGTGTAGCGGTAACTTTGTTAAAACGGTCTTCTTTGCAAGACTCTGCTGATTGAGCACCAAGGTTGCAGAGGCAGTATCCACAACGGCAGAGCTATCCTTTACATCGTAGAGTTGCGCGATAATTTTGACCTTGCCCTGTAGCACCGAGTCGGGATTGGCCAGATTAAACAGCACCTCCGTTGGATAAATGGCCACATTCAGCTCAGAAAGGCTATCGCTAAGGTGAAACACCTTCGACTCTGGATGAATAGAGTTGGCACCCGGATTATACATATCGGTCAGCCGAATGGATTGCTGCGCCTTACGGCTGCCGGCGCACGATACCAAAAAAGCCGCGAAAACTATGGCTAAACCAAATAATAAATGTCTCTTCAACCTCAATCGTATGCCCATAGCTAAAATGGCATTATTAGACTTAACATGATATTACGAGGCAAGATAATCAAAATATAGGCACCCCACATCGCTATACAATGCCCCTCTCCTTCTCCAAGTCTTCTTTCTCCGAGCTGAGCTGCTCCCACTCTACCATAAGGGCCTCTACACCCTTCTTCAGCTCCTGATAGCGTTTAAAAATATCAACATCGGTATGGTCAATTGAATGCTCCTCTGGATTAGCCATCATGGCATCGATCTTGGCTATTTCGGCCTCCTTGGCCTCAACCAAACGCTCACATTCGGTAATTCGCGATACCACCTTTCGAATGACCTTGTCCATCTCCTTGCGTTCGGCATACGAAAGCTTATTTTCAGTAACCTGCCTATCGGCCTGCTGGCTCTGTGCCAATGTTGTCTTTCGCTCCAACTCCTTTAGCGATTCCAGCTTACGTCGCTTTAGAAAATCGTAGATACCTCCAAGATGTTCCTTCACCTTACCACCCCTAAATTCATAGAGCTTGCTCACCAATCCATCCAAAAACTCACGGTCGTGGGAAACAACAATCAGCGTTCCATCATACTTTTTCAGTGCTTCCTTCAAGATGTCCTTCGAAAGCATGTCCATGTGGTTGGTTGGCTCATCGAGGATCAAGAGGTTGTATGGCTGAAACATCAGCTTGGCCATGGCAAGCCTCGACCGCTCACCACCCGAAAGCACCTTTACCTTCTTATCGACATCCTCGCCCCGGAAGAGAAATGCACCAAGAATATCCCGAATTTTGGTTCTAATATCGCCAACAGCAATCTGGTCGATGGTATCGAACACCGTCATATTACCATCCATCAGGTCGTCCTGGTTCTGCGCAAAGTAGCCCAGTTTGACGTTATAGCCCAACTTTGCATGTCCTATTGTGGCATCAAGATCACCAACTGCAATGCGAGAAAGCGTGGTTTTTCCCTCTCCGTTACGACCAACAAAGGCGACCTTTTCGCCTCGCTCAATTTTTAGATTTACATCCGAGAAAATGACGTGATCACCAAACGCCTTAATGAGGTTTTCGGCCTCCATCACAATTTGTCCAGAACGCGGCGCAGGTGGAAATTTTATGTGAAG
This sequence comes from Williamwhitmania sp., assembly GCA_035530955.1. Lineage (GTDB taxonomy): Bacteria > Bacteroidota > Bacteroidia > Bacteroidales > Williamwhitmaniaceae > Williamwhitmania. The sequence continues at coordinate 4,087 of DATKTT010000096.1, forward strand.
AGCCGAGTTGTCCTCCTCGTCAATTTCAATTCTATCAACCTTATCGAGCTGCTTAATCCTGCTCTGCACCTGCACCGACTTGGTGGCTTTGTATCGAAATCGCTCAATAAAATCCTCGGTGTCCTCAATCATCTTCTGCTGGTTACGATAGGCGGAGAGCTGTTGCTCGCGACGCTCCTTCCTAAGCACCACATATTGTGAGTAGGACACCTTATAGTCATGTATTTTTCCAAGAACAATCTCTACCGTTCGGTTGGTTACATTATCGAGAAATGCTCGATCGTGTGAGATAAGAATTACGGCACCAGCATACTCCTTCAGGTAGTCCTCGAGCCACTGAATACTCTCAATGTCGAGGTGATTGGTTGGCTCATCCAGCAGAATCAGGTTTGGCCTTCGTAACAAAATTTTGGCCAACTCAATACGCATGCGCCATCCACCGGAGAACTCAGAGGTTTGTCGCTCAAAATCGCGCCTTTCAAAACCCAAACCCAAAAGCGTCTTTTCCACTTCTCCTTCTAAGCCAGCAGCCCCAAGAAGTGCATGATGCTCATTTAGGTCGGAGAGCTTTGCCACCAAGCGCCCATACTCCTCCGAGTCATAATCGGTTCGATGAGACACCTCGGCACTAATACGTGCCATCTCCTTCTCCAACTCCAGCACATCGGAAAACGCAAGCGAAGCCTCCTCCGTTACCGTTTTCCCATCCTTCACCTCCATGGTCTGAGCAAGATAACCCATGGTAACCCCAGAAACACCACTCACAATGCCGGAGGTGGGCTTTTGTAGCCCATACAAAATCTTCAACAGCGTAGACTTTCCCGCACCGTTTCGTCCAACCAAACCAATCCGGTCACGCTGATTCACCATAAAAGTAGCCCCCTTGAGGAGGTCGAAACCACCAAAGGAAACCCATATATCACTAATAGAAACCATCTTCGTCCAGCCGTTTAAACTGCAAAAGTAACTATTTTGAACGGGATGTTAAGGCATAATACTACAGGAGAATATATCCACGTAGTTATTCACTTTAGGATTAATTCATTATTTCACCCAACAAATAAATTGTATTGTTTATGGTATTGATTTTTACCATAACTTTACTCCTATCTAACTTAAAATAAAGCCTATGTTTAGCGTTAGCCATTTACACCCGATGCTTGTGCATTTTCCTATTGCACTCATAATAGCTGGATTTGCACTAGAAGTATTTCACCTAATCATTAAGAAGGAACAATGCCTTAGTAGGGCAGGATTTTACCTGTTGATACTGGGTACCCTCGGTGCCATAGTAGCCTATCTTGCTGGTGAGTTTTTCACGAATGACTTAGCTGGAGCTGCCGGTGGAATACAGGAAACTCATGAACTATTTGCAAGCATAACGCTTGGAACGGTAATTTTAACCTTGCTGGTTCGCCTCTACCTTATGATTAAAAAAAAGGAGGAGACTTCACTCAGATGGGTATACTTTGCCCTGTATGCGCTAAGTGCAATATTTGTTGGAATTACAGGATTTTACGGAGGAACACTTGTTTTTAGCTACATGATTGGAATATAATTTTTCAACTTTACTAACCTAAAAAAGTATTTAAGATGAAAAAAATTGCAATCTTATCTTTAGCAGCTTTCGCTGCTGGTGCTATGCTCTTGAGCAGCTGTAGTAAAACTACTCCTGTCAAAACCATCGAAAATCTAAAAGCTGGAATTACCGGTGAAACCACAGCCAGTGCTAAATATGCAGCCTTTGCTGCAAAAGCTCGTGCCGAAGGTTATGACACCATCGCCAAGATGTTTGATGCGACATCCAAGGCTGAAAGTATCCACGCTAACAACCACATGGCGGTATTAAATAAGCTTGGAGTTGAATTTACTGCAAAGGCAGATTCTTTTACGGTTATGACCACTAAGGAAAATTTGGAAGATGCCATCAAGGGTGAAAGTTACGAGAACACCACGATGTATCCTGAATTCATTAAAGCAGCAATGGAGGAGAAGGTGCCCGAAGCTGTAACGTCTTTCACTTGGGCGTTGGATACCGAAAAGAAACATCAAGTTTTTTACCAGAATGCGCTCAACACCATCAACACAACAAACACTGAAACCGGTTTGCCATTTGCCTGGGCCGTTTGTCCAAAATGTGGCAATACTTACGATGCAGCCCACATGGACGATTTCTGTGCTTTCTGCCAAACACCGAAGGAAAAGTTCATCATGTTCTAATGTTGTAAACTTGCAACTAAAGTAAAACCCCGAAGAGCAATCCTCGGGGTTTCTTTCTTAGTAACTACAAACTATCTGCTACTCAAAATTATATCTCAGGCCCACAAAAAAGGTGCGACCCGGGCTGTAGGTGGAAAGGTGCGTTTTGTCGGTGTAGCCAAATAGGTTATCAATTCCAGTTGTGAGCGTTAGTTGTGAATAGAATGTCTGCGAAACCGCGAGGTTGGCCATAAAGTAATCGGAGAGCATTATGGGATAACTCAGGTAGGTAGTCTGATCAAAATACTCCTGCTCCATTTTACCCAAATACTTTACCTGTAGGTTTGTGTTAAGGCTATAATAACCCTTGGCAAAATTGTAATCGAAATTCAAACGGGCCGAATGCTTCCGAGTGCCAAACATCTGAAGGCCAGTTTCCTTATCCTCCGAATAGATAAAGGTATACCCACCAGAAACTCCAAAGCTGTGGTTGAGCCTAAAGTTCATCAAATAATCAATTCCCCTCACCTCTACCTTTCCGTAGTTAGCATAGGTGTAGTCATTCACGCCATTGTTTACGCCAACAAACTGGTCGGAAATCATATTCGTGATGTTATTCCGATACGCCGATAGTGAGGTATTAAACTTTGCAACGCTGTACTCCACAGAAAAGTTGAGATAGTTGGAACTTTCAGGCGTAAGGTTTGGATTACCATAAATAAAGAGCGGATAGCCACTTGGGATTCGGTATTGGATGTACAAATCTTTTAGGCCCGGCGTTCTGTAGCCGGTTCCAAAGCCACCTCTGAATGAGAAATTGGAGATTTTATACATCAAGTTAGCCTGATAAGTGGCATGATTTCCAAATGCAGAGTTATGTACAAATCGTCCACCTACAATCAAGGATAGGTTGTAGGGTAGCTTTACTTCATCCTGAACAAAGGCTTCTAAGTTGGAATAGCTACGATTGCTAATACTATCGCGTGGGGAGTTCAGTTTTTCAGTAACACCATCGAGACCCGCAACCACCTTTTGGAACGATCCTATGGAAGTAGAGTATTGACTTCTTGCTTCATAGTAGCGATTGTCGTACTGAATACTCTGGTTATCACTTCCATTAGGCTGAGGAATTAAATTGTACGTTTTATAGCGGTCACTAAGCCAGGATGCATCCAACTTGCCATCCTTTCCAAGCATCCAACCTAGCTTACCAGAATAGCTAAAGTCGTTGTTTCTCAGATCGTAGCTTGACGGGCTCGATTGATCCAGCTTCTTGGTATAGTATGTTGCCTTCCCTGAAATCTCAAGCCGAGGAGTTAAGTTATAAAATACATTTTGGGTGTAACTGTGGGAATTGCTAGCCTCCAAAGTCTTCCCTGGAACATCCGGTTGAAGATCGTAACCATTGGTCGACTTGTAGTCGTAAACACCATCGATGCCGAGCCTACCCACCTTAGAACCAACATAGGCTCCAACGTTCCGATTGCCATATGCTCCAAAACGGCTAAGAACGGTTGCTTCAAAAGGGGTATTTGGCTTGCGGGTAATGATGTTAAACACTCCTCCAATGGCATTCGAGCCATAAAGTGTACTGGTGGCTCCCCTTACAAATTCAATGTGGTCAATATTCACAAGGTTTAAACGTGAGTAGTCAATATCGCCCTTGGTATCACCAGCAATGCGGTTACCATCTACCAGAAAAAGAGTGTATTGCGGACTAAGCCCTTGAACCTTCAACGAAGTTCCATTATCGGCTTGTGCCACCTCTACTCCAGGTACAGCAAGTTCGATGAGAGAGGCAACGCTAGGCACAGCAGTTTGCTGAATGATTTTGGCAGGAATTACCTGCGTGATTACCGGCGTTTCCGAAAGCGCCCGTTCAGTTTTGGTGGCAGTAACCACTACATTTTGGATATCATATGCAACCGGTTTAAGCGCAATATTCAATCCAGATGATGGTGCCATTACCTTTACCTCAGTAGTTTGATATCCACTGTAGCTAACCTGAAGGATGTAGCTGCCACTTCGCATCTTGAGTTCAAAACTGCCATCATTTCTGGATGCCGTACCGAGAAATGTTCCCTTTACCATCACATTGGCACCCGGCAGTGCTGCCTGAGTTTCCTCATCAATAATTACCCCTGAAACCTTTACCTCCTGTGCATAGCTGCCAAGGGAAAGCAACATAAGTAGCACAAAGAATAGCTTTTCTTTTATTTTCATTTTGTATTTTCATGTATTAGCAAAACACTTATCCAAGCTCGCATACACAATCTTTCTGTATACAAAGCATTAAGCTAAGACGAATGAGCCATCGACTCAACCCTCAGCAGAAAAAAGAAATTGAACTGCTAACACACGGGGGGTCCACGCTTCTCTGGCGAGAGCAAAAAAGTGGTACCGATCCAAAAACTTGGTTCTAATGGTCTGGTTACAGAAAATGAGCAGCGCAAACACAGCAACTCCTCGACCAGTGAGGCGGATGAGCTAACATGAGCATATTGAAATGCCTTGTGTGGTGTTTCAGCTGGGGCCTGCTTTGCAACCGTTATAGAAGTTGGCTCAGTGTTGCTGTGCTTCCCTGATTCACCATTGAACATAGCCTTGCCAAACACTACCCACGAAAAGGCAATGGCAAGAATATATGGTAAGAAACTTCCTGAAACACCAACAAAAAACATCTGCTTCTATTTTGTTGCCTAAGAACACCGCAAAGGTAGAAAGGTTGTTCGAGAAATTATGCTATGCAATAGGATTTTAATTATCACCATGCGATTTATTATCGGATACTCTATAAGCTGCTGAATCCGCCTCAAAAAAGTCCTGCTCTTTCAACCGTTTTAAATAAAATATTGCCGTTTCATATGCATCATGTTGATTTGCATCCATATGCGAACCAAGCAACACCTTCTGGTCGAACTGAACCACAAATTGGCGAAAACTCTCCTTTGCCCATTTTATATGACCATGCTGATAGGCTACCATGGCCGCGTTATAAAGGTTTAAAATATTGGATGAATCTATAGCAAAGGCCTTATTGTACAGGCTGTAGGCCATTTCTACTTTGCCTAACTTTTCATAAATATGCGCTCTACCCCCCACTATTTCTGCCAAATCGAAAGGCCTCGGCGAAATTAGAGCCTCCGCTTTATCAAAATACTCAAGTCCTGTTTTGGGGTCGTAGGTAGCAGCTATGGCAGAAGCCAACGTGGTGATTACTTTAAAGTTGGTGGTGTCGAGTTTGTAAGCCTTTTCCAACGGCTCTACACTTTGGTAAATAAGACCATTCCAGTTGAGTGCAAAGCCTAGGCATGAATAGGTAAAAGCGGAAGTATCACCAATGCTAAGCAGCTTGTGCATTACTGCCTCTACCTCATCGAATTTTCGAAGCAGAAGCAAGGTGTAACCCTTGTAGCGCAAAACGGGCACATTTAGCGAATCGAAGTGCTCGAATGCTTCACATTCAGCTAATGCCTCATCTATATTGCCGGCACTGACCTGGGCCGTTGCTAAAGAAACCGTGAGCCCTGCATCGCGAGGATTCAAGCGAAAAGCTTGCGAAAACATCTCTACAGCAAAAGGATTAAAGCCCAACCGGCTGTAGCATTCACCCAGCTGCTTGTAGAAATAGTAGTTGGTGGTATCCATAATGGACAATCGTCCATAACGTTCCACTGCCTTACGATAATCCCTTTGCATAAAGTTTATTTTTGCCAGCTGACTGTTGGCAAAAAAGTTTAACGAATCGGTATGAACTACCTCGGAAAATACATTCTCTGCCTCCTTAACCCTTCCCAAGGAAAGCAAGCATCGTCCAATGCTGTTCTCCAAGGACACATTTTTTGGGGTAAGGGTAAGAGCCCGCTGGTAATATTCTAATGCTTGTTGATCCTGCTCCAATCCCTCATGGGCCATGGCCATTACCTCTAAAAACTTTGGATTCTTTGCAACAGAATCAGCATGGGTAAGTCCGCTAGCAATGACTTCAGCATAACGTCCCTGAACTAGATACTTGCTAATTTCGTCATAATCCTGAGCCCGGAGCACCTGCCCCAGACTCAAGAATACGACCAAAAATAAAACTGATTTTCGAACCATTCCAAAACCTACTTCAGCGCAAAATTTATGGGGAAGGTAAAACTTACCCTAACCTTCTTGCCTCTTTGCTCTCCCGGAACCCACTTAGGTGCACCGGTAACTACTTGTAAAGCCGCTGCATCTAGATACTTATCAACTCCTCTGACAATTTTTATATCCGACATTGAGCCATCTGCTTCCACAACAAAGGATATATATACCTTTCCCTGAATTTGCTTATCCAGCGCCTCCTTGGGATATTTAAGGTTGTCGGCAATATACTTTTGAAACCCCTCTGTTTTAGCCAATCCTTTATAGGGAAAGCTGGGCATTTTTTCTACAGTAAAAAATACTTGTTCTTTATTGTTTGAAGAATTCTGAGCGTTTGCAACCTTTGAATCCGTAGTCACTGTAGCAGAATCCGGTGCAGGTGGCGGTGGCGGTGGCGGTGGTGGCGCAATCATTCCTTCAGGCTGCTCCTTTGCTGTATTGTTGGAGCACGAGCTGGTGCTAAAAATAAAGACTAGCAGTAGCATTGCAGGAATTACCAGCAAATACTTTAACGCCGAAATTTGGGTTGACCTCTCTTTTGTAATCATAGCTAATCGTTTTAAAGTTAAAGGTTTATTAAAGCTGGTACTCAATGCCGGAGCAAATCCTGGCATGGAGGTTTCCAGCATTAGCCTGATGTAATCCGCAGAACCGGCGCCGTGTTCCTTGGATATACTGTCGGCTTCAAATTCATGCACCTCCCTAAGCGATTTAAGTAGCAACCAACTGAACGGATTTACCCACCATACGCTGCAGATAATGGAAGCCAAAAGCACATCGGCCGAATGGTGCTTTTGGACGTGAACTGTTTCGTGGTGCAAAACTGTGTTTAGATGGTTTTCGTCATATCGATTATCAGGAACATGAACAAAGTGAAAAAAGGAGAATGGTGTATCAAAGTGGCTTCCCTTCACCACAATGAGGTCTGGAATGGTGGTCGATAATCGCTCCTCCCGCCTCAAGCGAACCACAACCTTAGCGATTTGAAAGATCAAAAGAGCAAGTAGGAAGAGGCTTATCAACCAGTAGCCATAGCTAAGGATGGTAACCACTCCAACGTGAGTTTCTGAACCACTACCGTATACAGTAACCATTGGTATTGCTTGGGTAATATAGCTCATGCCTCTGTTTACGCTTGAATCGACAGGGAGCAATATGTGCACAAAGGGCAACACAATTGAAAGTCCAAAGGAGAGCAGCAGGTAAATTCTGCTTATGGTAAAATGTGTCTGGTTGCGAAGCCATAAGGCATACACCATCCAGAATGCGGCCATAAAGAGGCTCGACTTAATTAGGTAAATGAAGTAACCGTTCATCACTTCTGATTTTTTTGCTTTTCAATTTCCAAATTCATTAGCCGTACTATCTCCTCCATCTCCTGCACCGAAAGGTTTTCCTCCTTTGCGAAGAAGGATACCATCTGCTTGAAGGAGTTGCTGAAGTAGCCCTTTACAAAACCTTTCATGTGGTTTTTCGAGTAGTCCTTCTTGGAAATGGACGGAAAGTACTCATGGGTTTTTCCATAAGCATTATGCTCCACGAAACCCTTCTTCTCCAAGATTCGAACTATGGTGGATACCGTATTGTAGGCAGGTTTGGGTTCTGGAAATTTATCGAGAAGGTCCTTTACAAAACCCTTCTCCAACTTCCACAAGACCTGCATTACTTCCTCTTCGGCTCGTGTTAACTCTTTATGCTCGTCCATGATTAAAACTTTTGTGCAATATACAACTATGTTCTTAGTTCGTCAACTAATTAATTAGTTATTATCAAAATAAAAACACATTAAATTGACTATGTGGTACATAGCTGTATCGTTAAAAAATAGATGAAGATGAAAGTAGCAAATGAAATATTTAAAAGGCGTGCGAAGCCCAAGCTTTGAGAGACTCCTTGGAGAAAATCCTTTTGGGATAAGCTCGACCAACCACAATATTGCCGTCAATTTTGATTACTGGAAATGAAACAACAAACCTAGTGTTAGTACCATTAAGCATCATTGGAGCAATTCGTAGGTCGGAAATCCAAAGCGTATCGCCATCAACCTTAACGGCATACTGCCCTTGGGTGAAGCGGATTGCGCGCATTACCTCCTTATTGCTAACATATTGGTGTAGCAGCTCCCAGCGTTTAGGAAAGTTGGTGAAATGCCACGCTCCCTGCTCGGCAACACCTCTATGAGTCAGCATAAAGCTGCTATCGGTTTCGCCAACTACCTGCCATGCTAGTATTGAAAGCGGCAATGCCCTAATGTGTATCGACCTCACGGTAATGTCTTCCTGTGCAAATTCGCGCCTAGCCTTTGCTTTCATATTTTGTTGAAACACTACCCCTAACACAATATAAAACAGCGTAAAGGTCAATAGCCAATGAGCCATCTTCAATCGACCTTGAGTTTTAAAAAAGATCAGTCCAACAGCAAAAGCGAGCAGCGGCAACGTTATGAACAAATCAACTACACCTAGCACTCCCAACGAAACCCGGTAGCTGGAGAAGGGAAGAAACAGGGCTGTGCCGTAAGAGTTGAAACTATCAATAAAGATGTGAGAGAACCAGGCTGCCACGCAGAGTTTTATCCACAGCAACTTATTGGTGTCCTTGAATAACTTCCAAACGAGCAATCCTAGCAATGGTGATACAACCAGCCAGAAAAGCAGGGAGTGGGTAATGCCTCTATGAAACAGCATTGCCGTTGCCGATGGAAGAAATGGCTGAACAGCTACATCGAGGTCGGGTAAAATGGCCACTACTGCACCAACCAAGGCAGCTTTTTTACCGACAACCTTCCCCCCAACAATTTCTCCTATTACTGCGCCAAGCGCCAAATGCGTAATTGTATCCATACCCCAATCGCTTGATGGTGCAATTTATGAAATTTCCAACCGCAGAATTGCTTTTGATGAATAAATCCTAGCGGAGAGGTTTGCCAAATCCTCCTATCTTTGCAGCAAAATAAAGATTATACAGGTGAGAAGAAACAAGGAGAAGCCATTAATAGAAAACGTGCTAATTACCGATATTGCAGCCGAAGGCAAGGCGTTGGCAAGGGTAAACGATAAAGTATTATTTGTTCCCTTTGCCGTTCCCGGCGACGTGGTGAACGTGCAAGTTACCCGCAAGCGGACGAGCTACATGGAAGGATATATTACTGAATATGTAAAGCTCTCGGCGATTCGGCAGGAACCATTCTGTGAGCACTTTGGCACCTGTGGTGGTTGCAAATGGCAGTTTTTACCCTATGCGGAACAGCTCAACTTCAAGCAAAAGCAGGTTGAAGATCAGCTTGTGAGGATTGGAAAGTTGACATTGCCTACCGTCAGCCCTATTCTAGGCTCCGAAAACACCACCCACTACCGCAACAAGCTGGAGTACACCTTCTCCAACCGCCGCTGGATAAAGAAGGAAGAGGCATTCAATGAAGGAGAAATAAAGGATACTAGGGCGTTGGGATTTCATATTCCAGGAATGTTCGATAAAATATTTGACATTCACACCTGCTACCTGCAACCGGAGCCATCCAACTCCATAAGGCTGGCAGCACGTGAGTGGGCCATCAACAGCGAAGCCGATTTCTACGATAACCGAAGCCACCAAGGTTTGCTCCGCAACCTCATCATCAGAACCTCCGAAACGGGTGAAGTGATGGTGATTGTGGTTTTTGCATACAACCACGAAGAGCATATACCGGGATTGCTCAGCCACCTGAGCCAAAAGTTCCCGTCGATAACCTCCTTACAATATGTGATTAACCCTAAGCTAAACGACACCATCAACGATCTTGAAGTGATAGTTTTTAAAGGTAAGGACCACATGATGGAGAAGATGGAAGATCTTAACTTTAAGGTTGGTCCGAAATCGTTCTACCAAACCAACAGCAAGCAGGCTTACCAGCTATACTCCGTTGCGCGTAAGTTTGCTGCACTAACGGGCAACGAAATTGTTTACGACCTATACACTGGCACAGGAACCATTGCCAACTTCATTGCCCATAATGCAAAAAAGGTGGTGGGCATTGAGTATGTTCCCGAAGCCATTGAAGACGCAGTTGAAAACTCGAAGCTAAACGGCATTACCAACACCGAATTCTTTGCCGGTGATATGAAAAACATGCTTAGGCCTGAATTCATGGAGCAGCATGGCTACCCCGACGTGGTTATTCTGGATCCTCCGCGTGCAGGAATTCATGCCGATGTTGCCGAAAATCTCCTGCACGCATTACCTTTGCGGATTGTTTACGTTAGCTGCAACCCAGCAACGCAAGCTCGCGACTTGGCCCTTTTAAGCGAAAAATACAAGGTTACTGCAGTGCAACCAGTGGACATGTTTCCACACACGCATCACGTGGAGAATGTTGTTAAGCTAGAAAGAATTTAAGCAGAACATGAGTCAGTATCCTCAACCCAAGAAAAAAACGAGCTACACCTCCATTTGGCTTTGGCTAGAAATGGTGCTGATATTTGTGGGAGGGTCCATTGCTTTACCTTTTCAACCTGCTTCCAGGACATAAATCCATACCGCTACTGGTAATATTCGCTGGCGCATTGATCTATCTTCTTGCAAGTAAAAAATTCAGTAACAAAAAATTGGGCTTTAACGGGTTTAGGGAGTGGAAGGAGCTGTTCCTAAAAGCTGGTTTGGTGGCTTTGGTGCTTATGACCCTCACCCTAATATTTGAACCGCACAACTTTTTTATTTTACCGCGCACCAATCCCTTGCTATGGGCCTTAATAATGGTATTTTACCCAATATGGTCAGCTCTTACCCAAGAACTCATCTATCGCCCGTTCTTCTTTGCTCGATATCGCAAGATTATTGGTTCACGAAGAGCTGTTCTTTTGCTAAACGCTCTTCTATTTGCCTTTTTGCATATCATCTTTCGAAACTGGGTGGCTGTAGTTGGAGCGTTTGTAGCCGGACTTTTTTGGGCAAGAAACTACCAAAAGAATCAGTCCTGGTTGGCAGTTGCCGTTGAGCATGCCATTTGGGGCAATTTGCTATACACCATCGGGCTTGGCCACTACTTCTACGTTCCTGACTTTTAAACCGGAGTTACTCTTACAGGTAAACAAAAAAACGGGGCTCTGAACATTCAGCACCCCGTTTCCTTTTAAAACTTATATGGTTACTTCTTCTCATACGACTTTGGGTCGATAGCCGCAGGCGTCCAACCTTTTAAAAAGTCTACAATTTTTTCAACGCTATAACCCTTACCCTGTTCTAAATAGGATGAGTTTTGGGTATGAATTAGCTTCCCCTCGCTATTCAAAATAACAAACACAGGAAAACCAAAACGCTGAGGAAAATCGAGCTGTGCCAAAGTCGCTTCATTCTTATTCTCCTTGCTATAGTTGACCTTTACCACAACATAGTTCTTAGTTAAAACCTCCTTAATGGCAGGAGTAGTATCTGAAAGTGCATGAAAGCGCATGCACCAAGGGCACCAATTACCTCCAATTTGGATAAAAACATTCTTTCCTTCAACCTTGGCCTGTGCTACAGCCTTCTGAATATCCGTCTTAGCATCAGCGGTTGGATTGTAAACCAGATTCTGAGAAAATCCTGCTACGGTTATGGTAGCAAGAAACATCAATGCAACTATTTTTTTCATACGTCTTTTTTGTTGGTAAACTAAACGATTTTTCGAGGGTCAAATTACTGTTTTATTTAAAACCCAATTAGGACAGCGGCAGCTATTGAATAGTTTAGCTACCATGGTTGGAAAAGATGTAGATCACATTAGGGGAACAGCGAATAAAACTCTATTATTGTAGCAGGTGTCCAAGTATAGCAATCAGTATTAATCCAAATAGAGCAACCATGAAAAGAGTAATTACAGTAATTGCCTTGCTTCTTGCAATTCCCTGTTGGAGTATTGCCCAGCAAGAAATTACCCCAGAAACATTAGGGAAAATTAAGTTGGGCTACAATGCCAACGACCCTTCCACCAAAGCACTCACCAACGCCCTGACGAACAACGACGTAAAAAAACTTACTTTAAATCGTGAAAACGAAGGAAAAGTAGACAGCTACTTTAAGTATAAGGTTAAAATTAATGGCATTACCGACCAAAAGAGCTCCGGTCGTTGCTGGATGTTCACAAGTCTCAACGTGTTCCGCCCTGTTGTAATGGATAAGCTCAACATACCATCGTTTGAGTTCTCTGAAAACTACCTCTACTTCTACGATATTCTTGAAAAGGCAAACCTCTTCTTGGAGAATACAATGGCTACTGCCGCTAAACCAATGGACGATAGACTTGTGGAATGGTATTTCAAGTCACCAGTTGACGATGGAGGTGTGTGGAGTTCCTTTGTAAACCTAGTAAAAAAGTATGGCCTCGTTCCAAAAGAAGCCATGCCTGAAACCAATAGCAGCAATAACACTTCGCGAATGATCTCTGCCATCACCACTAAGCTGCGCGAAGATGGTCTCGAGCTTCGTGACATGGTAAATAGTGGCAAAAAAATGACTGACATAAGGAATAAAAAGGTAGAACAGCTTTCGGAGGTATACCGTATGCTGGCATTAAATCTTGGAGAGCCACCCACAACTTTCCAATGGCGATACAAAACCAATGGCGATACCATATCACCTTTAAAGACATACACACCCCAGGAATTTGCCAAAACGGCGCTTCCTGAGCTTAACCTCAACGATTACGTAATGTTTATGAACGATCCATCTCGTCCATACTACAAACTTTACGAAATTGAGAACTACCGAAACGTGGAGGAAGGTATCAACTGGAAATATATCAACCTGCCAGCCGATGAACTTAAAGCAATGGCATTGACTTCCGTTAAGAATAATGAACCTCTTTACGGCTCTTGTGATGTAGGCAAGCAGCTAAACATGGACGATGGCACCCTCGACCTGAACAACTACGACCTACAGTCGCTTTATGGTGTAAAGTTTGGCATGGATAAGAAAGCCCGCATTATTACTCACGAAAGCGGTTCCTCACACGGCATGGCCATTGTTGGGGTTGATGTGGATAGCACAGGAAAAACTACTAAATGGCAGTTTGAGAACAGCTGGGGAGCAAAGGCCGGTCAGGATGGATTCTTAGTATTCACTGACGATTGGTTTTCCAACTACCTATTTCGCCTTGTGGTAAACCAGAAGTATGTGCCGGATAATATCAAAAAGATTCTGGATCAAAAGCCAACCATGCTGCCTCCTTGGGATCCAATGTTTTAGGAATTATTATACAAATAAAAAGGGAGGCAATAGCCTTCCTTTTTTCACATTAAACCCTATGAAAGAGAGTTCGTTTTTGTTTGGTTAACAGAGATTATTTTAGGAGTCAGCTACGATGACTTAAGTAGAGATATAAACAGCTATTTTAGGCTTGACCTGAAACGAAAAAAAGGGAGCGCTTCACAGCGGTCCCTTTTACCTAAAACCTAAAATCTCAAAAACCTAAAACTTAACCTATGAAAAATCCTAAAAATATTATTGTGAAAAATTTGCTCCTTATTACCCTACAAAGGTAGCTCACCAATCAGCTAATGCGCTTTAACCACAGCTAAGCATAGCTATATGTTATTCAGAATTATTAATGCACAAAAAAAGGGAGCGCTTCACAGCGGTCCCTTTTACCTAAAACCTAATACTTAACCTATGAAAAGTCCTAAAAATATTATTGTGAAAAATTTGCTCCTTCTTACCCAACAAAGATAGCTCACCAATCAGCTAACGCGCTTTAACCACAGCTAAGCATAGCTATATGTTATTTTTGCTACAAAACAAAAAAAGGGAGCGCTTCGCAGCGGCCCCTTTTACCCAAAACCTAAAATTTGGAAAACCTAAAATCTAACCTATGAAAAATCCTAAAAGTATTATTGTGAAAATTTGCTCCTTATTACCCAACAAAGGTAGCTCGCCAATCAGCTAACGCGCTTTAACCACAGCTAAGCATAGCTATATGTTATTTTTGCTACAAAACAAAAAAAGGGAGCGCTTCACAGCGGCCCCTTGTAAACTCAAAACAACCTAAACTTAACCTATGAAAAGAATAAAATACCTATGAAAGTTTTTATCTTCTTTTACGTTACAAAAATAGTTTACCAATCAGCTAACGCGTTTTAACCACAGCTAATCATAGCTATAACTTTAAAAAGAACAACGAAATCCAAACAAAAAGGGGGCGCTTCACAGCGACCCCTTTTACTAACCCAAAACCTAAAATCTCAAAACAACCTAAAACTTAACCTATGAAAGAGTATATATTTTGTGTCATCATAAACTTCTAAATCTTCGCTTCAAAAATACATGCTCAAGCAGTTAATTCGATTTAACGAGGCTTAATCTGAGTTAAAACTTTTGTTTTCAACCTCATTCATTATTGTAAACACTCAAACGAACCATTTTGATTCATTTGATTGATGAAAAATGACCACACATTGACTAATGAATAGTATTAAGGGTGCAACAGTGACCGTAAAACGGTTATTCCTGCTGATTTACAACGTATTCTAAATAACTGTTTGCATCTCATTCAAATCAGTCAGAAACGCACCATCAAATTGGCATAATAAGCAAGTATGATGAACCCCAAGAGTATTTGTCTGTTTACATATTAGAAATTAAAATAATAGCATGAAAACTATCCAATTCAAAACGAATATCAAGTGCAATGGATGCCTTGCAGCTGTGACCCCCTTTTTAGATCAGGAAGGACAAATAAAAAGCTGGAAGGTAGACTTGATACATCCTGACAAAATACTGGAGGTTATTGCAGATGAAACACTTTCTCCTGAAAGGGTTATTGCATTAGTATCGCTGGGAGGTTACAACGCTGAGCAAATATTTCACTAGCACTGGGATTTATGAAGTATCTTCCTACAGTGCATTCGCCGGTAGTTTACTCAAAAAGCCCCTCGTCGCGCAATAGCAGCAAGATGGCGTTTTGAGGAACGATGAGATACTTTTCACTCTTAAATTCCACCTCGTAGGTATTGTCTTGTATAAAGACGGCTAAATCTCCCGGCTTTGCTTGCAACGGAAAGTATGAGGCACCATCGCTCTTTTTCCAAGATTCATCGGCCTCGTTCATCGTTGGAATGGGGTAACCTGGTCCAACTTTAACCACATAACCGCTCTGAACCTTCTGCTTCTCCTCAACTCCTGGGGGCAAGAATAAGCCACTCTTGGTTCTATCCTGAGGAGTCTTTGGCTTTACCAACACCCTGTCGCCAACAACGATAAGCTTATCTAAATTCGAAACGTCTACCATCTAGAAAATTTTGGCATTATAATAGAAACTTTCATGCTTCAATTCCGCCCACCAACTCCGAGAATCAGATTTTAAGACCAAAAACCAGTACGTCGTCCACCTGAATTTGGTCGTTCATCCACCGCTCTAAAGAATCACCAAGCAATTGTCCCTGACTAGCTATTGGTCTGTCGTAGAACGAAAGCAGCATTTGCTTAAATCTGGTTGGGCAAAGCTTTTTTCCGGCCGAACCACCAAACTGGTCGGGAAATCCATCGGAAAAGAAGTAAAGTAAGTCACCCTCCATCAGCTCCACCACATTATTGGTAAAAGGCCTCATTATTTGATAGTTTCCAATAGGCATTCTGTCTGGCCAAAACTCCCTTAGATGAGGAATACTATCATCCTTTCGAATGAGGTAGAACGCCTGGTTTGCGGCGGCATACTGCATGGTTTTCATATCATCATCAAAGATAGCCAGAACCATATCCATTCCATCAGAAGGATCGGTCATATCTCCTGAGGGTTGCAGCGATGAAATCAGGTAGTCGCGCAGTTCATCGAGCACCTCACCCGCTGTTTTAACCTCCTCACGCTTCACTATTTCATTCAGCAGCGCAATTCCGAGCATGCTCATAAAACCACCTGGTACACCATGCCCGGTACAATCGGCAACGGCAAGTATTCGATACTTTCCAACACGGGCCACCCAGTAAAAATCGCCCCCAACAATACTCTTCGGATGATTAAATATGAATGAGTTGGGGAAAAGTTGGTTCACGGCCTCCAAGGAGGGCAATGCAGCAGATTGTATTCGCTTAGCGTACTGGATAGAGTCGGTTATCTCCTTCTTTTGCTGGGTAAGGACATCGCTCTGAATTTGAAGCTCATCACGGTGGCTAGTCGTTTCCTCATGCTTCTGCTGGAGTTCCCAGGCAAGGTTAGCTAGTGAATTCCGCTGACTCTCTATTTCATCGCGCTGTGCAGCTATCTCCTCGCTCTGCTTCTCAATTTCCGAATACTGAAACTGGAGTAGCTGAGACGCTTTCATTTTCTTTCGATAAAAGAAAATAATGAAAGTAATGGAGAGTATTAGTACCAAAATGAATAAAACCAACAAGTTTCGAACAAAAATTTGACTTTGGCTGTGCTCCCTATTTACGGCTGAAACCTTCTCCTGTTCCGTTTTAGCTTCATACTGCCGCATCTCCATTTTCCAAATCATTTCTGATTCGACCATCTTTTGATTGTTCTCCTGGCTAAATATGCTATCGTGTAAAGCGTTAGATTTCTTGTAGAAGGCAATCGATTGCTTCAGATCGCCCATCTTTTCAAACGACTCAGCAAGGGTTGTGGATGCCCGTTCTTCCTGCCTCAAAGCACCAAGGCTATCACTCAGCCTCACCGATCTCTCGCCCCACGCTACAGCATTACCAAAATCTCCCTTCTCATAAAAGAGTTGGGCCATACTTTGATAAATTGACGCCATGCTGCTCTTGTCCTTCAACCGTTCCTTTATTTGTAGAGCCATCTGCAAATGCTTAAAGGCTTTACCAAACTCTTTAAGCTTCCCATAGAGCATTCCGATGTTGTTGTAGAGCATGGAGGTCCCCCGCTGATCCCGCACCGTGAGGAAGTAATTCAATGCATCAAAATAATGGGCAAGCGCATTTTCATACATTGTCTTGCTTAAATAGAAGTTGCCTAAGCTGTTGTTTATATAAGCAATGTAAAGGTTGTTTTTCAAAGCATGGGCATATTCGCTAGCTTCACGATAGTATTCTAGCGCCTGCTGACCTTCCCCTTTCTGGTTAACCACTAACCCTAAGTTATATATGGCAGCTAGCATAGAGAGGGTATCCTTAAGGTTATGGGCAATTTTATAGCTGCGCATAAGATGCTCGTATGCCTTAGGATAGTTGGCCTTGTCATAGTAGATTCGACCAATATTGCTAAGCGAATTTGAAATTCCTAGCGAATCACCCAACTCTTCTCTAAGTTGCAACGATTCAAACCCATGCTGCAAGGCGGTATTAAAGTCGCCAAGGTTGGAGGATGCAACAGCCATGTAGTGCAATACTTCAGAAATCTGCCTCTTATCATTGCGCTCTTTTGCCACGGTTAAGGCGCTATCTGCTAATACGAGCGACTCCTGCTGCAAACCAATGTGCTGAAGGGAATCTATTACCGTTAAGGACCTCTCAACAAATAGGGAGTCAAGCCTAGACCCCTGCCGGCCATTCACAAGATGTGCAGGTTGGCATGCAGCTATGCCGTAGCAAAATAAAAAAAAGGTTGAGAGAACTCTTCTTATGGTAGTGAATCTTAGCATAACTTGCGGCGGCAAATGTGGTTGCAATTTACGAAAAGATTTACCCAAACCTTCAACAAAACAGGTGATATTGAACAACAAATAAGCGATTTGTAAAAATATTGCTGAATGGTCGATGCTAAACTATTCATGACAATTATACAACTGGCTAATTTATTATGTGTGGGGCAGTTTTCGACACCTCAATAAAAAACGGTTGCAAAAATATGCATTTTTCGCTACCTTTGAAATGTTGGCGAAGGATGACCAATAATTCAACTTTGCAAATACCAATCTCGCTTCAAGACTCACTCCCTTTTAGGACAGGATGTCCAAATACTGAGGCTTCTCGATAAGAGAAAAACCTTAATTGCAAAAGGGTTACCGGCCACAAATTAAAAGCACGAGGCCGAATGATTTGCATACCAGCTGTTGGAATAAATTCAAATGGAACAATTAACCTAGCTATGCCACTGTATCAACCAGAAATGATTGCCCTTTCAGGAAAGGCTCATCGTCTGCTAAAGCAGCTTGTTCTAGAGAATCCTCGCGTCAAGGATATCTATTCCGCTGCAAACAATGATGATGAAGCAAAAGTCCTTTTGCAAAGTTGGGCCATGGAAATTCTGGTGGAAAACCCCATTGCACTTCAATACTACAAAAACGAAAAGACAGGTCGAAAAGCATTTGAGCAGTTGAGGTGGAAGGATTTTGCTGCCATACGCATTTTGGACTATATCGACAATGCTGGCAGAGTGTTTGAAAACCCATATCGTAAAAGCATTATATCTATTTCAGATCCCTTTAAAATTCTTTGGTGGGCAATAAAACAAAACGGTGGAGGGGCAAAATCCCAATTTTTCCATGATTTAATTTTCCTTTTTCGCCAGCTCACACAACAACTTCCTCCAACAAAGCCTTCCACAGAGAAGGTTCTAAAGTGGATGGATAGATGGAACGATGGGTTAGACGAGGAACTTGTCGGCATTAGGCGGAAAAACAAAAGCCGTATTATTGACCTGCTCATTAAAAAGATGGATTGCGGTGAACTCACCGACACCAAATACACCTTTCCGCCCGGCTGCAGCCAAGTAGAGAAAGTTGCGCTAGTAAATAGCTGGTGGGATGAGCATCTCTTCCACCTCCGGTTTGCCATCCGCTCACCCCACTTGATGAACGAGATGCTGAACCATTCCCTCGACACAGACACCATGAACTTGATGGAATCAGCAGAAAAAAAGGGAATTCCATTCTTCGTAAACCCTTACTATCTGTCGCTACTTAATGCAACACCTAACGCGCACCATGCAAACAGCGACCTCGCCATACGGCACTACGTAATATACAGCAAACAGCTCATTGAGGAATTTGGACGAATTGAGGCGTGGGAAAAGGAGGATACTGTGGAGTTGGGAAAACCCAATGCTGCTGGATGGCTGCTACCTTCAACCCATAGCATACACCGTCGATATCCCGAAGTGGCCATCCTAATCCCTGAAACTATGGGCAGGGCATGTGGTGGACTTTGTTCCTCTTGCCAGCGGATGTATGACTTTCAGCGCGGCAACCTAAATTTCAACCTCGAAAAACTCACGCCAAAGGAAAAGTGGGAGGATAAGCTAATGCGCCACCTCACCTACTATGAAACCGACACCCAGCTGCGCGACATCTTAATCACCGGGGGCGATGCACTGATGAGCCGCAATGCTTCTCTAGAGCGCATTCTAGAGGCGGTATACCAAATGGCATGGCGAAAAAAAGAG
>DATKTT010000097.1:0-10997 GCA_035530955.1 Williamwhitmania sp.
CATAAGATCAGCATAGGCGCGCTGGTTGCCGTCTATTGCTTGCCTTACAAGTTCATAGTCGTACCTTGCTTTTTCTGAAAGATTCGACGTTAATTCCATTTTGGGCTAAGGGTTTTCTTAATACCAAGAAACGCATAAAGGAATGGCGAAATTACATCATATATGAGCGAATATAGGAATAAATTTTTTTCCATCAATCGATTTTGCGCCATTTTAATTATTGTAGCCTGAATAATAGTGCGTAGAAGAAATGCTCCAAGCCCAATCCAGTATAGCGGGAACGGCAAGGTAAGCAACAAAACGAAGAGGGTATAGAAGGCAACACGGGAAATTGGCTCGGCCCAGAGCAAAAACCTTGTTCTTTTTCTGTAGTGTTGTGCTGTGGTAGAATGCCGAAGCTTTTGCCAAACCCAAGCTCCAAACGAACGTACCTGCTCACTTTGCATCACGGTGCCTGGCCTGTATTCTACAAGCGTATTCTTTTTGGTTGCAACCTCATGAACAAAGAGGTCGTCATCGCCAGAAATTAGTTTATAGTGGGAAGCAAAGCCTTTATTGCTGAAAAATGTAGACTTTCGGTAGGCTAAATTTCGCCCAACGCCCATGTAGGGCATTCCTGCAAGCGCAAAGCTGAGGTAGTTTAATCCAATAAAAAAGGTATCACACCTGATAATTTTATCTAAATATCCCCCTTGGGGCTTGTATCCACCATATCCCAAAACAACATCGCAGGAAAGTATGAAATTCTCCTGCATGTGACCTAACCAGTACTTGCTGGTAGTAGAACAGTCGGCATCCGTAAGTAGCACAAGTTCGTGTTTGGCGGCTTTAATTCCAATGGTTAAGGCCAACTTCTTTCCATGGCTGAACTTGTCGTCGGGTTTTATGGTAGTAATTTTAAGATTTTTATATTGCTGCGCGAATGCCTTGAGAATATCGGCTGTTCCATCCTCCGAACAATCGTCCACAACAACAACTTCAAAATCAGGATAACTTTGTTCCAGAATTCCGGGCAGGTTTGTCTTTAGGTTTTGTTCTTCATTTCGTGCGCAAATAATTATGCTTACTGGATTCTGGTCAGGTAGGGAGTGTTTTGGATGCCGTTTCTTTGCTAACCTAACGTAGAAAAAAAGGTAGAAGAAGAGTTGGAGTAAGAGGGATAGGAGTAAAGCGCTTAAAATAACCAGCTGGTATATTGGTAGTTGCGAGAAAAAATCTTTCACTTGAGGAACTTTAAAGGTTACAGCAATTTTATTAAAGTTTTTCGGCATTACCAAGGATAGTTTGGTGATATAGCATACTATCTTAGGTTCATCGTAAAATAAGTATCTTTGCGCCTTTAAAATTTTTTTCGAATGAAATTCACCCTTCTCAAAACTGACGCGGAAAGCAAGGCTCGCCGGGGCCGTATTGAAACAGACCATGGTATTATTGAAACCCCTATCTTTATGCCAGTGGGTACTGCCGGCAGCGTTAAAGGTGTGCTTCCCCGCGATTTAAAGGAGGAGGTAAAGGCCGAAATTATTCTGGGAAACACCTACCATCTCTACTTGAGGCCCGGCTTGGATATTCTTCAGCGCGCAGGTGGGCTGCACAAGTTCATTTCTTGGGATAGACCAATCCTCACCGATAGCGGTGGCTTTCAGGTTTTTTCTCTTGCCCAGAACCGAAAGTTGAATTTTAAGGGTTGTGAATTCCGATCGCATATCGATGGTTCTAAGCATCTCTTTACCCCAGAGAGCGTGGTGGATATTCAGCGAACCATTGGTGCAGATATTACGATGGCTTTTGACGAGTGTCCTCCTGGAACGGCTGACTTCGCCTATGCGGCTAAGTCGCTGGATATAACCCAGCAATGGCTTGAGCGCGGAATAAAACAGTTTGATTCCACTGACCCTCAATACGGTTATTCACAAACATTTTTTCCCATTGTTCAGGGTTGCGTTTATCCGGAACTCCGGCGAAAGGCCGCTGAATATGCAGCCAGCTTCTATCGTGAAGGGTATGCCATTGGTGGACTTTCTGTTGGAGAGCCAGAGGAGGTGATGTACGAAATGATTGAGGTTGTGGAACCCATTCTTCCGAGCGACAGACCGCGCTACCTTATGGGCGTTGGAACACCTGCAAATATTCTGGAGGCTATTGCAAGAGGGGTTGATATGTTCGATTGCGTGATGCCTACCCGAAACGGAAGGAACGGAATGCTCTTTACCCGAGAGGGAATAATTAACATTAGAAATTTACGATGGAAGGACGATTTCTCCCCGCTTGATGCGGCCATGGATACCTACGTTGACACCACGTTCTCAAAAGCATACCTCAGGCATCTATTTATCGCGAACGAAATGTTAGGGGCGCAGCTTGCTAGTATACACAATCTTTCTTTTTATCTTTGGCTGGTTAATGAGGCCCGAACAAAAATTGAAGAGGGCACATTTCTTCCATGGAAGAACACAATAGTTAAAAAACTAACAACTCGGTTATGAGAACACCTGGCTTGAAAATACTCGACAGGTATATTATACGTAAGTTTATAGGCACTTTCTTTTATGCCATATTGTTAATAATCTGCATAGCAGTAATCTTTGACTTGGCAGAAAAGATTGACGACTTTATGGAGAAGCAGGCTCCATTGAGGGCCATTATTTTCGACTACTACCTTAACTTTATTCCCTACTTCGTAAATCTATTCAGTGCGCTATTTACCTTCATTGCCGTAATCTTCTTTACCTCACGTATGGCTTATAATATGGAAATTGTGGCCATCCTTTCCAGTGGTGTAAGTTTTAGGAGGCTAATGTATCCTTACTTTGTGTCGGCCACCATTATTGCGGTAATGAACTTGGCGCTTAACCTGTTCGTGATTCCACCCGCGAACAAGGTCAAGATTGATTTTGAAAACTTGTACGTTAAGAATACTTATGTAAACGTCAACCAGGACATTCATAGGCAGATTCATCCAGGTACCTATTTATACATGCAATCCTTTAGTACCCAAAACCAGATTGCTTACAAGTTTTCGTTGGAGACTTTTGAAGATGGTGCCCTAAAGTCGAAGCTCATTAGCGATTACGCTAGGTGGGATACCATCAAACATGAATGGGCCATGTACAACTACTACCAGCGCAATATTACCGATAGTGGGGAGGTAATATCTTCAGGTTGGGAAAAGGATACTGTGCTTAACGTTACAGGGAAAGATTTTTCTCAGCGTTCGGATGAGATTGAAGCCATGAACTATTTTCAACTTAACGACTACATCAAAAAGCAGAAGATGCAAGGTGCCGGTAACCTAGAGGCGATTTATGTGGAGAAGTATCGAAGATTTGCCGATCCTTTTTCAACGTTTATCCTTACCCTCATTGGAGTTTCGCTGTCATCGCGAAAGGTTAGAGGTGGCATTGGCCTGCATATTGGGATTGGCTTGGGAATTAGTTTTTCCTATATTTTATTCATGCGTTTTTCCCAAATGTTTGCCATTGGCGGCATGCTTAATCCATTGGTAGCTGTTTGGATACCCAATGTGCTTTTCATGGCTATAGGATTGGTGCTGTATAGGTTAGCTCCAAAGTAGGCGTAAAACTAAATAGTATTACCCAGATTGATTTATTGTGGTTGATATACAGTATGTTATTATTTTTTTGTATTCTACTCACCTTTTTTTCTAATTTTGAGTGCTATTTCGTAACCTTGTCAAATAGATTTACCTTGTCATGAAAATGGCTTTAATGGCAAGTGAGTATTAACCAATACATTCTTTTATGCCAATTAACAAAAAAATTCTCGAGCTTAAGAAGAAGAAGGAGGAGATGCTTCAAGGCGGCGGTGAAAAGGCAATAGCTAAGCAAGTTGCCATGGGGAAAATGACCGCCCGCGAGAGAGTCCTAACCCTGCTGGATGAGGATTCCTTCCATGAATATGACCTCTTTGTTGAGCACGAGGCCCGCGATTTTGGTATGGATGGTAAGGTGCTTGCAGGAGATGGCGTAATTATTGGTACCGGCAATATTTACGGCGCACCAGTAGCTATTTTCGCACAAGATTTTACCGTGGCCGGAGGTTCATTGGGCTTAATGCACGCTCGAAAAATCTCCAAGATTATGGACTATGCGCTAACAATGCGCATTCCACTCATTGGAATTAACGATTCCGGTGGTGCCCGTATTCAGGAGGGTGTAAACTCTCTTGCTGGTTATGGCGATATTTTCTTTAGAAATACCGTTGCAAGCGGTGTTATCCCTCAAATTTCCGTTATTCTCGGACCTTGTGCTGGTGGGGCAGTATATTCACCCGCTCTCACCGATTTTGTTTTTGTGGTGGAGAATATTTCCAAGATGTTTATCACTGGACCAGAGGTTATTAAAACTGTTCTTGGTGAAGAAATTTCTATGGAGGAACTTGGTGGTGCCCGCGTACACTGCGAGATAACTGGAAATGCTCACTTCTATGCTACCAGCGAGGCGGAGTGCTTCGAGCAGATAAAGCGCCTAGTAACCTTTATCCCATGGAATAATAGCAGAAAGGCACTTCGCTTTGAACCGAAGGAACCCAAAAAGGAATATAACATCAGCGAGATAGTTCCAGATAATCCATCAACCCCCTACGACGTTCGCGACGTAATCCGCGCCCTGGTGGATGATTCAGATTTCTTTGAAATCATGGAGCTCTTTGCACCTAATATCGTAATTGGATTTGGCCGGTTGAACGGAGATACCATTGGATTTGTAGCAAATCAACCGCTTTACTTAGCTGGAGTACTCGATTGTGACTCCTCCGATAAGGCTGCTCGTTTTATTCGCTTCTGCGATGCGTTTAATATTCCCATTGTTACGCTTGAGGATCTTCCAGGTTACCTTCCAGGAGCTGACCAGGAGCATGCCGGTGTTATTCGCCATGGAGCAAAGCTACTCTATGCCTTTAGCGAGGCTACCGTACCAAAAATTACGGTTATTCTCCGGAAGGCCTATGGTGGAGGTTACATTGCCATGAACTCTCGCCATTTGCGTGCTGATTTTGTTTTTGCTTGGCCGGGCGCCGAAATTGCTGTAATGGGCCCAGAAGGAGCTGCAAACATCATTTTCCGTAAGGAGATTATGGAGGCAGAGGATCCCGAAAAGATGCGCAAACAGAAAATACAGGAGTACAAAGACAAATTTGCCAACCCTTATGTTGCCGCTGCAAGGGGTTACATCGATTCTGTAATCGAGCCTGAGGAAACACGACACTTCTTGCTGCACTCCATTGAAGTTGCTGTTAATAAGGTTGTGAATAGACCAGAAAAGAAGCACGGAATTCCTCCATTTTAATCGTAGCCCAATGGAAAAGAAAAATAGTAAATTCGCTGGTCCATGCGCCGGCGCAGATGAAACTGCCTCGGCCGCAAAGTGTAAAACACTGGTGGTGCAGGGAACCAAGTATAAAACCTTTCTGACTCCCAAATACGAGAATAGGAAGCAGTGGGTTAGAATTAACCCCAAGGAGATAAAATCGTTTATTCCTGGAACTGTATTACAAATTTTTGTAACGGTGGGCCAAAAGGTGAAGGTTGATGAACCTCTTTTAGTTTACGATGCCATGAAAATGCACAATACACTGAAAGCGCCGATGGATGGAACCATTAAAGCTATTCTATTAAAAGTGACTGATCGATTTCCGAAGGGCACCTTGCTGGTGGAGTTCGAGTAGAATCTTGCAAGTTATAATCTTCTACCCCTGACTAGGTTTTCCTTTTCAGGGGTATTTTTTTACAAAATATAGCGATAGATTTCGTAAGTCGGAAAATATTTTTCGAATTCGGGAGGTTCTTGGCGGAATAGCCCAAAAACGGTTGAGCCACTACCCGTCATTGAAGAGTATGTTGCGCCACGAGAGAGCATCTCTTCTTTAATGTTACCAATGGTGGGGTGCATCTGGAATACTGTTTTCTCAAAATCGTTGGTGATCGTTTTTTGCCATGTTTCAATTGGTTCGTGAACCAGCTTCGATAGGTTATTGGTGGGTTCTTTTGGGGATATTCCAGCATAGGCTTGGCCTGTATTTACATGTATTCTAGGATTAATCAACACCAAAAATAGGTTGTTGAGGTTTAGGTTAATGGGCTGCAACACTTCGCCTCTAGATGTGGCTAAGCTGGTGGCATTATCAATAAAGAAGGCACAATCGCTACCCATACGGCCGGCCATCTCGACGAGCTTGCGGTGTGATAGCGTGGGGCTGAACATGGAGGCAAGAAGTTTCAGCGTAAAGGCAGCATCACTCGACCCACCTCCGAGGCCAGCTCCTGAGGGGATAACCTTGTGCAGGTGAATGGCAACGTTTGGGCAGCCAACCTCATCCTGAAAAAGAGTAAAGGCTTTCATGCATAGATTATCCTTTGTTTTCCCATCAAGGGCAATTCCACTAATGGTAAACCGAGATGTAGAGCTGGTTGGAATTATCTCCAGCATATCGCAAAGTGGAATTGGTACAAAGATGGTTTCGATATTGTGAAAACCGTCTGAGCGCTTCTCAATTACCCTGAGTCCAAGGTTGATCTTTGCGTTGGGAAAGGTGAGCATCTTCTTTTTGTTCAAAAGTAACACTTTGAGTCAAATTATTCAACGTATAGCTTCCTGTAAAAATATTTGAAGGGGCAGGTTTCAGAATTAACTTTTGGTGATATTCGTTAACTTTTTTTAAAAATAATTCCCTCTTTTTGATTGTAACTTGCGGGCAATTCAGGTATTGACAGCTAGGAATGGCAACCTGTTTTACAACCTTGTTCATCTTTTGTAGTGCTATATTTAAAACGTTTGCGGCTTGACTTCAGCCTTTGTTTTTTGTATCTTTAGAGGGCCAAATTAATACCGCAATTTTCAGAAGAAATATAACCGATTAACCTTACAAGCCATGAAAAATGTACCATTCTCACTTCAACCCGAAGAAGTGTTGGCGGTGTCTTCACTGCTGAGTAAACGTCTTGAGCGGGATAAAGAGGACTTTTACAGATTTTCTGATTGCTTTAACAAGGATTTCTTTCGCCAGCTGATGGGGAGTATTGAAGCAGCAAAGCTTATGGTAGATACGGAGCCCATTAAAGAGCGTTTAAGGCAGTTGCAGGCTGAAACACACCTGCAGATGAACAAACTTCAAATTTTGGTTGATGAGTTGCATCAACATCTTGAAGAGAAGGAGCATGAAATGGTTAATTACCTAGACATTAGCTTACTGAGTTCAAGCATTGCACAAAATAAGGTTGATGTGACCATAACATTGCTCCGTAGGCTGCTGCGCCGTATCGACATGCTTCCTGTTGTTTCCCCTAGCATGAAAAAATATGCTAGCGAGATAAGCACAGACTTTGCAGATATCTCTTTCCTATTAAATGAAAAGGTGAAATTCACCCATCAGCAAGAAGTTACACTACGGGATAATTCAGAGTTAATAAGAACGCTTTGGCGGATGGTGGAGAGCATTTCCAATGCCGGGTTGCTCATTTATCGCCGCACTAATCCCAATAAAGCACGTGAGTATTCACTTGCAGAGTTGAAAAATAATGTTGGAATAGTATCAAGCTACTGATTCATTTTGCTTTGTTCTTTTTTGTTGGTTATTTATGGCTGTTTTTACGAACAGCCATTTTTTTCTTCTTAAAAAAGGATTTATCTTTTTACCTTCGCAAGTAAGGCAAAATGAGATGGTAGTAAAAGGAAACAACAGAAAACCAAGGGTAAACGGCGAAGGTGAAGCCAAAATGATGGCCTTCGAAATGGGAAAAGTGCCACCTCAGGCGATTGATCTGGAGGAGGCGGTGCTTGGAGCAATCATGCTCGAACGCGATGCGGTTATTACCGTAATGGATGTTCTAAAGCCTGAAAGCTTTTACAAGGATGCTCACCAAAAGATTTTCCAGGCGGTGGCAGACTTGTCAACAAGGCTTGAGCCCATTGACCTTTACACAGTAACCGAGGAGCTTCGTAAAAAGGGAGACCTCGATGAGGTTGGTGGCCCGGTGTATATAGCCCAACTTACCTCAAAGGTTGGCTCGGCGGCCCATATTGATTTTCACGCAAAAATTATTGCCCAGAAATTTATTCAGCGGGAGCTAATACGAATCTCCTCCGAGATTCAAAAGCGATCATTTGATGATGGACCGGACGTAAGTGATTTGCTCGATTTTGCTGAGATGGAGCTTTTTAGGCTTGCTGAGGGAAATATTAAACGTGAGGCAGCCCAGATAAATATTGTGGTAAAGGAAGCACTTCGTCAGCTCGAGGAGGCTTCCAAACGGGAAGATGGACTTAGTGGTGTTCCGGCTGGCTTTTCCGAACTTGACCGAATGACCAATGGTTGGCAAAATTCGGACTTGGTAATTATTGCCGCTCGTCCATCCATGGGTAAAACCGCCTTCGTGCTCAGCATGACTCGCAATATGGCGGTTAATCATAAGCGAGGCGTGGCTTTCTTCTCTCTCGAAATGGCTTCGGTTCAGCTGGTCAACCGTTTAATTGTTGCCGAATCGGGCATCTCTTCTGAAAAAATCCGGTCAGGTAGGTTAGATCCACATGAATGGACGCAGCTAGAGGTCAAGATTCGAGATTTAGTGGAGGCTCCAATTTTCATCGACGATACTCCATCACTATCCATATACGATTTCCGGGCAAAATGTAGAAGGCTAAAGGCGCAGCACGATATTGGTATTGTGATAATTGATTACCTGCAGCTGATGACCGGTCCAGCGGAGACTAAGGGAAACAGGGAGCAAGAAGTTTCTACTATCTCACGCTCACTTAAAGCCATTGCCAAGGAGTTAAACATTCCTATTATTGCCCTGTCGCAGCTGAACCGTTCCGTGGAAACACGTACTGGATCTAAAAGGCCTCAGCTTTCCGACCTTCGCGAATCGGGAGCCATTGAGCAGGATGCCGACATGGTGCTGTTTATTCACCGCCCCGAGTACTACGGGTTTACCGAGGATGAAAACGGCAATTCACTTATTGGCCTTGCCGAAATAATTGTTGCCAAGCATCGTAATGGTGCTGTGGGCGATGTTCAGCTGCGCTTCCTCAAGGAGCAGGCCCGTTTTACGGATATTGAAAATTTTAACCTAACACCATACTCCGCTGCACTTGATGCCGGAGCTATTACTTCCGCACCGGCAAACTCCGGCAAGGCACTTACCTTTGGATCAAAAATGAATGACGACCATTCTGCATTTGGGGGTGAGTTTAATTTGGGTAACAACACTGGGTTCGACAATGAAACGCCTTTTTAACCTTGTTGTGGCTGAAGTTTGTGGTTAAAACAATTTAACAAGTTCTCTCAGTTCGGCAATCTCCCACGTTGTTGGTTGGTTGTGTGCAAGTTTGGTGGGGTTGAAAAAGACTTGCTTCATACCAATGCTTCGAGCACCGAGAATATCGGTTTCGAGGTCGTCACCTACCATTATGCTCTGCTTTATTGTGGCCCCGGCTTTTGCTAACGCATAGTTGAACACCTGTGGAGCTGGCTTTTGAAATCCTGCTTCCTCGGATGTTACCACATGCGAAAAGAATGGCTCTAGACCGGAACGGTTTATCTTCACAAACTGAACCTCCGAAAAGCCATTGGTGATAATGTGCAGGGAATATCGTCCTTTAAGGTATTGAAGGGTATCTAAGGTGAAAGGGAGAAGGTTGGTTTTTAACGGACTTTGGAAAATATACTCCTCATCAACCTGTTGAGCCAAAGTCTCGTTTTTAATACCAATTTCGTTTAGCGTTAGATGAAAGCGTTTCCAGCGTAGAACCTCTTTTTTGATTGCCCCTTTCCGGTATTCGCTCCACAACCGATTGTTGTGCTTGTGGTAAATTCGGGTAAATTCTTCAGCCGAAACATCAGTTTGAGAAGCAATCTGCAGTTGGAATACTTCTTTCAACGTTTGGTTTGAATTTGTCTCAAAATCCCAGAGCGTTCGATCAAGATCAAAAAATATGTGCTTGATATTCAGTCTGTTTATGAACTTTGTGATCACTATTTTCAATTTTAATTGGCAAAGGTAAGCACTTTACCAATTCTTTTATCGATAATGGTTAAATTTGCACGTTACAGAAAATTAAGAATAAGTAAAGCGTATGGCAGAAAAATTTTCCGATTTTGGCTTTATTAATGAAGTTCAGGTTGCACTGGACTCCATAGGATTTGAGCAGCCAACCCCCATTCAGCAGCAGGCAATACCTGTGATTCAACAAGGTCATGATTTGATTGCCTGTGCACAAACTGGTACCGGAAAAACTTTAGCCTTTGTTCTTCCCATACTCGACAAGCTATCGCGCAGACCTGGTGGTTCCAAGGGCGTTAATACACTTATTTTAGTTCCAACAAGGGAATTAGCTGTTCAGATTGACATGCAGCTGGAGGGATTTAGCTACTTCTGCCCAGTTTCATCGCTAGCTGTTTATGGGGGCGGCGATGGTTCCGTTTGGGAGCAGCAGCGCAGTGGTCTTAGCGGTGGTGCCGATCTTGTGGTGGCAACTCCGGGACGTATCCTAGCCCACATGGCGTTTTCGTACGTTGACTTTTCTAACTTGGAATATCTCATCTTGGATGAGGCCGATAGAATGCTCGACATGGGCTTTCACGATGACATAATGGCCGTGGTGAAGCAGCTGCCAGTGAAGAGGCAGACACTTCTTTTTTCGGCCACCATGCCCGATAAAATTCGTAAGCTGGCAAAGAAGATTCTCCAGAAACCGGAGGAGATTAATATCTCGGTCTCTAAGCCCTCTGAGAATGTGCTTCAGGCATGCTACATGGTGGAGGATTCTCGTAAACCAGCCTTAGTTAAGCGACTGCTAGCCGATAAAAAGGAGATAAAAAGTGTGATTATCTTTTGCTCCACCAAGAGCAAGGTTCGCCTGCTGGACAGGGAACTGCGCTCGCTTGGGTTAAGTGCAAAAGCCATTCACTCCGATTTGGAACAAAATGAGAGGGAGGAAGTGCTTCGTCAGTTTCGGAGCCGTAATTTCCAGCTGATGGTG
>DATKTT010000098.1:0-14080 GCA_035530955.1 Williamwhitmania sp.
TCCCATGGCCTTTGCTTTATCTTTGTGCAAAGTTAGGATTTTCACCAATGGCGCACAACTATATTTTGAGCGGTGCGTTTTATAGGTGGTTTCTAGGTTGATTTATTGAAAATTTTATACTCCTTACCGAGCAAATTTTAACGTATGATTGATCCTATTTTACAAGTTCGTCAGAACTTTCAGGAGGCTAGGGATGTGCTGGAACTGTTCATGTCGGAGAGCCAAAGTTGGGAAAGTATAGAGAAGGCCGGAATTCTAATGGTTGAGGCCATTGAAGATGGTCACAAGTTAATTTCGTGCGGGAATGGTGGCTCCATGAGCGATGCCATGCACTTTGCAGAGGAACTCTCTGGTCGTTTTCGCGGTGATAGGCGTGCCTTGCCAGCCATTGCCATTAGCGATCCCTCGCACATTACCTGCTCTGCCAACGATTTTGGTTATGATAAGGTGTTTGCTCGTTTTGTGGAGGCAATTGGGAGCAAGGGTGATGTGTTGGTTGCCATCAGTACCAGCGGTAACTCCGCCAACGTTATGGAGGCATGTATTGCCGCCCGCCAAAAAGGAATGAAGATTGTTGGGCTTACCGGCAAGAATGGTGGTAAGTTGGCCGGCATGTGCGACGTTGAAATTCGAGTACCTTTCTTTGGCTTTGCCGATAGGGTGCAGGAGGTTCACATTAAAATTATTCACTCGCTGATTCACTATATTGAGATGAAGTTGGGTTTAACACAGTAAAATGAGGTGTGGCTTAATTACCATCCTAATTGTTACAATTATTTCTGGGTGCTATAAGGACATTGAACCAATTCCCAATAGCACCCACCTATCTCCCTCTTTGTCGTTCCCTGTTGGACAAACCGAATTTTCTGTTACCGGAAACTTTACTACCCTAGGCCTACCCGAGATTAATCTAACCGCTTCGGTTCCCGATTGGGCTCACTACCACGCCTTAGAGTTTACCGACCAGGTGGCTCTTGACCTTTCGGAGGTGTATAAAAATGCCTCTTCAATTACCTATTTGGCTTTTAGAATAAACGTTTGGAACCAGTTGCCAGCCAGCGGCACTTTTCAGGCTTACTTTTACGATGCAGCCAACCAGCTGATCGATTCACTAAGTCATTCGGGGCCATTGGCTATTCCAAATGGCAGTATAAATAGTGTGGGCGAAGTTCTTTCTGAGGGTTACCTTAAAACGGATATCCCCATCACTCCAGATAGAATTGCACTTTTAGGCAACGCAACCATGCTCGAAATTCATTCAATAATTAATCTCGACAGTGTTAAACCCATCGACTTTCAGTGGTTCGATTCGCTTAAGGTGAAGTACCAGCTGGGCGTTAGAGTAGACTTTGACTTTGAAACAACGGCATCCATATTGGGTGGTAGCAGCTAGGGCCACTCTGGTGGCATTGCTGTTGCTGGTTTCGTGCAGATTATTTGCGCAGCAGGATAATACGCTTTTTTTTATGCACAGCTTGCCGCAGAGCAACATTGTAAACCCTGCCGTGCAAATTGATTGCAAATTATTTGTGGGCATTCCTCTGCTCAGCTCCATCCATTTTAATGCCAACTCCACCGGCTTTTCCTACAATTCCTTCTCTCCAGGTCGTGCCTCGATCGATTTGAATAAGGCAACCAAGGGTTTATTATGGTGGGATTATGTTACTGCCGAATTTCAATATAACTGGCTTGCTTTGGGCTATCGACCAAACGAGCGCGACTACTACAACTTTTCGATTACCGAAAAGGTGGATATGAAGCTCTTTTTCCCGAAGAAGTTGGTTTTGTTGGCCCGGGATGGAAACACGCCCTATGTTGGCGATGAGTTTACTGTTCGAAATCCTGGTGTTAATGCCTTTTACTATAGGGAGTTTTCCTTTGGCTACTCGCGCAAAATGGATAGCCGATTAACGCTTGGTGCGCACGCAAAGGTGCTCTTTGGAATGGCTGGCGTTTTCACACGACGAAGGCCCATTCATTTGTCGGTGGATGGTGCTACATACAACCTCAACGCCGATTGGAATCTTCGTGCCGATGTGGCCGGACCCATAACCATTGGTAAGGATGCAAACGGTTATGTCAATAGTATTGAGGTTGGTTCAGTTTCACCAACGGCCTTTTTACTGAACTTTCGGAACGTAGGGTTTGCCGGAGATTTTGGCTTTATATACAAAGGCGATGTGCTTACTTGGAGCGGTAGCGTGCTTGACCTTGGACTTATCTACTGGACTGCACAAACACACCGATTTAGCCAGGATGGTAACTTCGTTTTTTCCGGTGCAACTCCGGCAAATGGTGCTGACCCAAATGCCTACATCTCCATGCTGAGGGACTCGCTCAACAATCAGCTGCGGGTTGAGGAGACCAAGGGGGGCTTTATTACTTTTCTGAACCCAAGGGCTTACTTTGGAGCTACCTACCCACTGCGCGACCACCTAAATGCTGGAGCCTTGGTTCGAACCGAACTATATCCGGGTCGGCCAATTGTTGGTGCTACGGTTTCGCTCAATGCCTTTGGGTGGAAGGGCTTTTCGGGCAGCGTTTCCTACTCTGCCATGAATGGTTCGCTGAGGAACGTGGGGCTTGGATTTGGATTTGGCAGCGAGACTTTCAAAATCCACCTTATTAGCGATAATGTTTTGGCGTTTTTCTACCCCACAAGTGCACGCAATGCAAATATTCGGTTTGGCATGCACCTCATGTTTGGGTGCAGTGAGAAGAAGCGACAACCATCGAAATCAGGCTACAACGGTTGTGGTTGTTTTTGGCAGTGGGACGAAGGTCAGAAGCGTAGGGCTGCCGGGGTGAAGTAGGTTCAAAAATCGTGACAGGTGACAAAGTGACAAGTGACTGAAAAGTGAAGGGTTACAAGGTGCCGAGTGACAAAAAAGTTACCAGTGACAAGGTGACCAGTGACAGAGAAAGTGACGAGTTCCAGAAAGGATAAGAAGACCGAAGTCCGGAAACCAGAACCGAATTTGCGAGTTCGGTGTAGCCAACCCAGAACCGACCGAAGGAAGCTCGCCGAAGGCAACCGACCGAAGGAAGCTCAGTGGAACTAAACTAGGAATCAGGAACCTGCTAGTGTTGCTGTAAAACTATAGCCTATACCTAACTATCTATTCAAACAACCTTCCCTGTTGAGGCCTGTAGGGTTCAATAATTTTCGGAATATTCCGGTTTTTACCTGAAGCCAGTAAGTCAGGATTAATTTGATGAGCCTCCAGCATTCCCTCTTCCGCCGGATTAAGCAGGGCAAGGGCGTTCTTCTCCTGAGTGGAACTGTCTAGCCACTCATCCATAGCTTCCATGGAAAGCACTGCCGGCATTCGGTGCTTGAAGTTGTGAATTTGTGCCATTAGGGCATTGGCTTCGGTGGTGATAATGGAGAATGATTGATGAACCCTTCCACTCTCAGGATTTGTCCACTGGTCGTAGAGGCCAGCCAAAGGTAAAATTGGATTTGCTTTTGGGAAAATGAAGAACGGTATTTTCTTTCTACCCTCTTGCTGCCATTCAAAGAAACCTGTGATTGGGATTATGCATCGCTGCTTTTTAGTGAGGTTTCTGTAGGATGGTTTTTGTGGCAGTGTTTCCGCTTTTGCATTTAGCGTAAGGTTGCATATTTTGGCAGCCTGCTCCTCATCCTCGATGAAGCTTGGCACTAATCCCCACGACATTAGCTGGAATTCATCCCTCTTTTCCGCTGCAATGATGGGCAACTTTGGGTGTTCAAATCCACTGATAAAGTAAAGAGGGTTCCACTCATCACCACGTCGGAAAGTGGCTCCGAATAGTTTTTCACCAACAACTTTCCTAAAGGTGAGCGACGCGTAGAAACACATATTTTCTATGTTTATTGGTTCAAGGAGATATCAAAGTTATGCAATCCATCGCGTAACTTTATATTGTCAGAAATTTTGTGCCAAAAAGTTTCTCTTTGGCATGAGGTTTGCTTATTGAAAGCAAGAAATTCGATCAATTTATTGTTGATTGATCGCAATTTTGCAGCAAATTTTTAGTTTTACTTAGGAAAATAATTTTTGAAAAAATATTGATTTTCGATTAAACTTTTTACTTTTAGATTTGTCTTTATATTTGTGTAAGTCAATAGATTGTTTGAATACAAGTTCTTTTTAGAAATAAATTAACGAGCGCAATCGTTTGTAATTTAGATATAGGGGGGCGTAGCAACAACAGGTGCAACTTATTCACTAAGGTGCGCAAAGTAAGGTTTAGGGACCCTTGGTTTTTGGTTTACGCCCCCTTTCTTTTTTCCTTCCTCAACCAAACATTTTTATTATTGTTTCTTTCTTAAATCCGGCTGATGGTTTTTGCCATACTGTTTGGGTTTAAGCATTGTTTACTTATAAATGTAAGGAAGAAAATGAAAACGATTTTTTATAAGGCAAACCAGCGTGGACATGCTGAGCATGGCTGGCTTTCGACATACTACTCCTTTAGCTTTGCCGATTACTATAATTCCAATATGATGGGCTTTGGCCTGTTGAGGGTATTGAATGATGATACCATCCAGCCGGGAGAAGGCTTTGGACTTCACCCTCACCAAAATATGGAAATAGTGACCATCGCGCTGCAAGGTAAGCTTGAGCATAGGGATAATACCGGCGGCGGTGGCGTAATTGCCCCTGGCGAAATACAGGTTATGTCGGCGGGAACTGGTGTTTACCACTCTGAATTTAATGCTTCCAAAGCGGAACCAGTTAGCTTGCTACAGATTTGGGTGATGCCTGAAAAACTTGGTGTTCTTCCCAGATATGATCAGCGGAAATTCGATACCAACCTGTTTCAAAATTCCATTTACAACGTGGTGGCGCCCAAAGGTTCCGATGGTCTGTGGCTTAACCAACAAACGTGGTTTTCGCTATCGCAAATCGAAAAGGGGAAGTCGGTTACATATGAGACTCATCGTGAGGGAGGTGGAGTATATTGCTTTGTAATAGAGGGGTCCGTTACGATTGGTGATGCTGAGCTGAATAGGAGGGATGCGCTGGGCGCGTGGGAAACATCTCAACTTGAAGTTACTGCGCAGCAGGATGCCTACCTACTTTTTATTGAAGTTCCAATGGCTTAATTGGTTGTTGCCTACCCTTTCCTACCAAAATCGGCTGGGATTTCTCCCCACGACTCAGTTTCCCACTTAAGAACTTGGGTTTTGTAGGTGTTTTCCTTAAGCCACTTCTCTGCTCGCTCAATGAGCTGGAAGAGTTCTTCGGTGGTGGCGGTTCGAGCTAGTTTTGTTTTACACTTCTTGCCCTTAAGCCAGGCCATGGCAGTTCTTGAGTCGGTGTAGATTGGGTTTGGCAGCCCCTTTTGCTTTAGTAGCGCTAGCCCGTGAACAATGGCTAAGAATTCTCCAATATTGTTGGTCCCCAGCGGAAAAGTCAAATGAAAAACCTCTTCGCGAGTCTTGGTATTTACCCCCCTGTATTCCATAACCCCGGGGTTGCCGCTGCAGGCTGCATCCACCGATAGGCTTTCGGTAATTGGTTTTGCCCCAGCGGGGGTTGCCTCTTTTTTGGAAGTTCCACCCTTGCCAATGAAGGCCCAAGGATTTTTTGTGAAGGCATATTCTGCTTGACTTTGATTTTCGAAGGCCATGTACTGGGCACCCTCAAAACCAACAACCTGATTCTGGCACGCAACCCAGCTGGCGTATACTCCAGGTGTTCGTCCCTTCCAAACCGTGTAGAACTTCTTTTTGGGCATGGTTTATATTTTGGGCAAAGGTAGGCAAAACGGTAATGCAACACCAAAATGTGCCAGAAACTGCTTACCGAGGCATCCCAATCCCATTGTCGGCGATTATGGACCTTGAAAATTTTGTAGTGTTATAGCTATTCTGGCATGTATAGCACTGTTGAACCAACAGCTAGATCGTGAATTGCCCTTCGTTGAGTGCTGCTCGAGACTGTGAGCAGTGAAATCCATCCAAGAGATGCTTTGAAAATAAAACGAACAATGGCCCATGGAAAAGGAATATTTCTGGAGAAATCGGTGGTCCGTTTAACCCTTATTCCAAGAAGCATGTGTCCTATGGTTCCGCCAAAGGAGCTGGTCATTATGGGATCGTAAAAAACGAAAATAAGGAGAAAGGCAATTATCCTTACTATATCAGGTACATTTTCAAAGATGGAAAAGAGGTAGGCTGTCGCTACCATAAGAAGAATCAATACAACCGTATCGGCAATAACCGCCTTTACCCTATCCGATACTCCTGGGAAGGTTTGCTCTTCCATACAATCTGTTTTTTAGTTGTCCTTTATCAAAGTTAGGAATTGTCTTCAAATCGGCAAGCCGTAATTCACTTCAATATTACAATTGAAGGTAAATCGTTGTGTTCCTTTTTGTTGAGTTATTTTGATGACAGGGCAAGGAGGTAGGCAAAACTAGAAATCTTAGTAAATCCATGGCACCAACCGGTAGGTTTTTAACATGTAGGTGTGGTAATCTTCACCAAACTGGCTCAGTAGCATCCTTTCCTCAATGTGGATGCGGTAGAGAAAGGCAGCAATAACAAGAACACCTATTGTAATGAGGCTTGCCCAGCTGTTGAGCGATAAACCAAAACCGATGAAGGTGAGTATGGCACCGGAGTAGGATGGATGCCTTACTGTTTTGTAAATACCATCCATCTTAATTTTATGATTTTCTCTGATGGTGACATTAACAGTGAAGAGCTTGCCCAGCGACCAAATGGCATAAAAGCGGAACGCCATACCTGCCACAATTAGTCCTAGTCCAATATATTGCACTACCGGGGTAGAGCTAATGGGGAACTTGTTGAGAATATAAAACATTACTCCTAGCGTGTTGGCAAGGGCAATGGTTATCCATATCAGTGAAATAGATCCCTTGTCCTGTCCCTTCTTATCTTTCTTGCCCGACCGCATTAGGGAATTAAGCAGAACCTCGGAGGCAAACCATGCTGCCCAAACTGTAATGAAGATTGCCATGCTTTTGTCGTGTTTGGAATTTTAATTTTTGTTGTTCAGAACCACCATCAATGCCTCCGCGCTCAAGTTGCTAACCTTCGTTAATGAGATGAGTGGGTTTCATTCCAAATATATGGTTTTTATTTAGCGTAGCCGGCAGTGCAATAGCGTGCGTAATACTATCTCAACTTTGCTGAAAAAGAGTCACACCAATCTAATACCTATATTTTATAGGTTATCGACTGGTGTGTGATGGTAAATGTTTTGCTTGTTATGCGATTGATTATTGCACCGACATGAGTTTTTCTAGCTCAGCGTGCATTTGTAGTAGTACCTTTTTGCTGCTCTCAAGGTCGTTTAGAATATTCTGTTTTGTGCTCTTGAATTGTTCCTTAAGGCCACTAAACAGGTTGCTGTAGTATTCAATTCCCTCCTGCAGATTTTTTTCAAAAGCAAGAAGGTGGTTTCCCTGCTTGTTGTTCATCGACGCTCTGGCTTCCTCAATGCGGGCTTTGAGATAGTCGATGTAGATTCGGAGCTCGTTAACAAACATGTTGGGACGGTCGGTTCGGGTTATCATGTTGGCACGGCCATAAATGTGGTCGGTGATATTTGCGAGGCTCATCTTTTTGGAGAAGTATGCCATGTTTGGGCCTGGGCATACAGATACGCCAACCCCTTCAACCTTTGTGCTCAGGTTGTTTACCAGCAATGCAGAGGTTCCCAGCCCAACGCACAGGCACGATTTTTCAACGATTTTGTTGAAACGGGGTTTGTAGTCTTCTGGTGAAAGTCCCTCCTTGTTAAGTTCCTCCAACTTCTGCGTTTGGTACCTTCTCGAGGCGGTGCAGATACCCTTTTCCGTAAATTCATTGTTCAGTGCAATGAATTGTTTTGGGCATGGACTCCCTGGTTTTCCTTGGCTAATGTAGGAAAGTCTTTCAAGGTCCTTGGTATTTCCTCTGAGGCTATTGAATGGTACCCCGAGTGGCGAAATGTTGCTCAGGAAGAGGTCATCCTCCTTGGCGTCAGCTAGCTGATTGAGCGTATTGTCGTCGATGGTAACAACTTCGGGGACGAGCAGGAATGGCGTTCCCCAACCCACCGAGTCGAGGTTGTAGTGCTCTATTAAAAATTCATGCTCCTCGGCGGTTCCAACGCCTCCTTGCGCAGTAACACGGAGCGGCAGTGGTGCTTTCGGTATTGTATGGTTTTTATCGGTGAGTGCCTTCACAAATACTTCTTGCATGGCCTGGATTAACTCCTGACGCTTGTCGCGGAATTCGGCGAGGATGGGTCCCATGAGGAAGCCATCGGTGGCAAAGGCATGACCGCCACAGTTCAACCCCGATTCAACTCGATATTCGGAAACCCAAAGTCCCTTTTTTGCGAGTACCTTACCCTGAATTAAGGCTGAACGGTAATCGCTCACCTTTAAAACGATCTTCTTTTTCATCTCCCCACTTTCGTTGGGGTAGAAGTCCTCAAACTGCTCCATGTAGTTGAAAAGGCGAGGGTTCATGCCCGCCGAAAGGATAATGGAGGAGTGCAGGTTACTGGTGGCAAACCCGCGAAGTGCTGCGTGTGCGTCGTTGAATTCCACTGGGAGCTTTTCACCATTCTTGTAGTTGTCCTTATCAACCTTAGTCATAATATTTACGTCGATGCTACCCAAGGATAGGTTCTCCTTGAGCCATGCCTTAATTTCGTCGACGTTGAAATACTTGGCAGTACGTTTCTTAAACTCCTGCTTAATGGAGGAGCTGTCGGGGAGCATGCTGAAGTAATCCTTTATCCCCTGCTTTTTTTCGAGTGTGACATTCTTCAGTTCCTCTAGCTTCTTTTCGGCAATGGTGTTGATGAGATTGAGGTAGGAGGATATTCTTTTGGCGCGGAAATCCTCAATTTTATCGGTGATCTCTTGGTAAGCAATGGCATACTTGCTACAGTAGAACTTGCGCATCTGCTCAATAAGGATGTCGTCTACAAGTGAAATTACGGAGTCGATACCAAACGGTGAAACGCGCAGTGGGGTGTCTAAAGTGTAAGCAATTCCCATTACTGGGATGTGAAATGAATGCGGCCTTATCATGGTGAGAATTTTTACAGATTGTTGGTAGTTTGCTCCCTGTGGCTCTCTATTTTATGGCTACAGGTGACATTGTTAATGCTTTCTGCGGAGGGTGGAGTTGTATTGTCTACCAACCGAAGCGATAACGGCACTGTTGTGTGTTTCCATCCCATTCGTGTGTGATGTTAACATTGTTGGGTAAGGACCGGAAAGTGCCTAATTCGACGTTTCAGAAAACATGCAAAGGTAGTAAAGCTTTTTGCATGGCATCCGAAGTCCTAATTTTTTAGCAGTTTCAATGGTGTGTTACTGCAAAGAGTTACTACGATATATTTTCTCTAATAGTTACTGCTAATGGCTACGCATTTTTCGCAATAACTCTATTTAGCTCATAGAGGTCTTTCCTACGATCCTTAAGATTTCTTACACTACCAAGTCGATTTAACTCTCGCAGCAGATCAAGGTCAACATCGGCAATTAGAATCATTTCGGTGTTTGGTGTTGTCTCTGCTTTTATGCCATTGGCAGGGAAGGCAAAATCGCAAGGTGTGAGAACCATGGATTGGGCATACTGTATATCCATGTTGTGAACGTTGGGAAGGTTACCCACGCTACCTGCAATGGCAACGTAGCACTCATTTTCAATGGCCCTAGCCTGTGCACAATAACGAACTCGGGAGTAGCCATTTTGGGTATCGGTTAAGAAGGGAACGAAAAGGATGTCCATACCGTCGTCGGCCAAGAGCCTGCTCAGCTCGGGAAACTCGGAATCGTAGCAAATTAGAACCCCAATCTTACCACAGTCTGTATCGAATACCTGCAATTTGCTTCCACCCTGCAAGCCCCAAATTCTTGCCTCGTCGGGTGTAACGTGGAGTTTTTCGTAGCGTTCCACCGAGCCATCCCTACGGCAGAGATAGCCTGCATTGTAGAGCAAATTATTCCTTATTTCGGGCATGCTGCCGGAGATAATGTTGATGTTGTAGGAGACTGCCAACTCGGAAAATTTCTGCACAATGTTGTCGGTGTGTTTTGCCAACTCTCTTATGGCCTCCGGTTCCGAGAGGTGGTTGTTTTCGGCCATCAGTGGCGCATTAAAGAACTCAGGGAATAGGGCAAAGTCGGATCGGTATCCGGAAACAGCTTCCACAAAATACTCCACCTGTACCATGAGCTCATCTAGATTTTTATATGGCCGCATTTGCCATTGAATCAGGCCAAGTCGAACATTTTTCTTTTTGGCAGCAGCCTTTTTTCGTGGCTTCTCATAGTAAATGTTGTCCCACTCCAGCAGCACGGCAAACTCACCCGAAGCTTCATCGCCCTCCAGGTAGCCTTTAAGTATTCTGGCCGGGTGAAAATCGTTGGCAATTTGAAAGTTGAGCACAGGATCGTGAATCTCCTGCCTTTTTACCTTTTCAATGTACTGCTTCGGGGTAAATTCGTCAGCAAACTTATGGTAGTTTGGAATTCGGCCACC
This sequence comes from Williamwhitmania sp., assembly GCA_035530955.1. Classification (GTDB taxonomy): domain Bacteria; phylum Bacteroidota; class Bacteroidia; order Bacteroidales; family Williamwhitmaniaceae; genus Williamwhitmania. Next base: position 10,508 of record DATKTT010000098.1, read on the forward strand.
AAAGGCGATGCCTCTAAGATTAAGCCTTTCGCAAAGTTCTTTGCGGTAGTCGTACAATCTGCGTCCAAGCCTAAGTCCGCGAAATTCAGGCTTAATAAATACCTCGATACCGTAAAGCACATCGCCCTCGTTGGTGTGGGTGCTAAAGGTGTAGTTGCCGGTAATATCCTTGAAGGTGTGGCTGTTGTCGAAGTTGTCGTATTCCACAATGATGGAGAGCGCACATCCTGCCAGCTGGTTATTCACCTTTATTACTACCTGACCTTCGGGAAATTGGTCGATAAGGCTTTTTATTTGGGATTCTCTCCAGTATGCCCCAGGCATGCTGGGGTATGCTTTAATCATGGCCTCTTTCAACTCAAGGTAATCTTCGGGGGTCAAATATTTTAACTCAACATTTTCAATATCTATGTTCATACACCTTTTGTTTGGTAAATAAATACTTCTGTTACCATCTTTTTTCGACATCAAGGCCCATTACTGAAGTGCCAAAATTTGCCAATGCATAGATATAAAACAAAAGGGGCCTAACAATGGCTACTCTACAATGTAGCGTGGAACCTCGGAAGGAAGTCGCGTAAGCAACTCGTAGTTGATGAGCTCGCTGGTTTCGCTAAAGGAGGCAACGCTAATTTCGAGGTCGCCCTGTTTACCTATCAACACCACCTCGTCGCCAATGTTTACATTTTCGAGGCTGGTAACATCTACGGTAATCATGCTCATGTTTACCGTGCCAATTACGCTTACCCGTTGGCCATGGATAAGCACACGGCCCTGGTTGCTCATGGAGCGGCTAAATCCATCGCCATAACCAACCGGAATGGTAGCAATGGTTTTGTCGTTATTGGCAAGGTAGGAGGTTCCATAGCCTATGAACTCTCCTGTTTTTACCACCTTTACGTCCATCACTCGACTCTTCCAAGAGAGTATGCGCTGTAACGGATTATCCTTTATCTTCTTCTTGGTGAGATATTCAATAAGCACCTCTCGTGTTGGAAAAAATCCATACTGCACAATCCCAAGCCTCACTAAATCCAATTGAGTTTTTGGGTATCGCAGTGCTGCCGCAGAACAGGCCGTGTGCCTTTTCTGGGGTGCCATTCCGCTTGCCGTAACAATTTTTAGCGCCTTGTCGAAAACTTGTTGCTGCTTGTGTATGCGGTAGTAGTTGGTTATGCTTTCGGCTCCGGCAAAGTGTGTGCAGAGGCCAGTAAAGCAGAGATTGTCGCTATTCTGCTTGAGTAGTTGCAAAACCCAAGGAAGCTTTTTAATCGCAAATCCTGTTCGGTTCATCCCCGTCTCCACCTCAACGTGGAGCTTGGCTTGCTTGCCAACCTTTTTTGCAATTTCCAGGGCCTTTTCCAAGCGCTGCTGCTCAAAAACGTAAAACTCAATATCGTTTTCAATGGCCCACTCCAGCTGGTCTTGGCCTAACATGCCCATTATCATGATGCTGCTATTGCCCGTTCGTGCGTGATACACTCGCCGGGCTTCGTCGGCGCTGAACACCGAGAAGTGGTTTATGCCGCACTCCTCGGCCAACGGAACAAAAAGTTCAATACCATGACCGTAGGCATTTCCTTTCACAACGGAGGAAATTTGGGCGCTCGGAATAATATTCTCCTTCAGAAAGCGCAAGTTGTGCTGTAGTGCCGATTTGCTGATTTCGAGGTAGGATGTGTGAAATGAGTTCATGGTAGCTGCTTTGTCCATAATTGATATAACAATTTAGATCAACGGATGGCATTCCGTTGGGCGTGATTTAGCCATTGTGTTCCGAGTGCGTCATCTGTTTGGCAATTTAAGTGCTATCCAACCGCACGGATGGCTTATGGCAGATGGCTGAGATAGGATTAGACGATAAGGAATTATCCTAGCAAACAATGTTGCTGGCAGCAGCAGGTTTGGTATTTTGAAACCTCTGGGCGAAGGCTTGTAAGCAAGAAATACTCTGCTTCTAGAGGAGGTTGGTGGGCATATTTGCTACTACCGGTATCTCGGCTGGTAAAGGTAGTAAAAATACTGTGTGACTCCTAATTTGTTGACCATCTTTGATTTGTGATGGTTGTGGCGATAGCTCCTGTCTAATGCAATTACTCAACTTTGGGGTTCAACAAAACGTAGTGAAGGTGGTCCTCCCACTTTCCGTTAATCTTGAGGTATCTCTCGCTAATCCCTTCCTGCTCAAATTTCAACTTCTCCAATGCCTTAATTGAGCGAATATTTCTAGGCATTACGTTTGCCTCTATCCGGTGCAGTTTATAATCGTCGAATGCCACCTGTATTACCTTCTGCAACCCTTCTGAAATGTACCCTATGTTTGTCTCCTCAAAATCCAGTTTGTATCCCAAGAAGCAAGAGAGGAATGGACCATAAACGATGTTCGACAAGCCAATGTGGCCAATAATTTTTTCCTCTCCCACCCTAAAGAGATAAAGGCTTAGGCCTGTTTTGTTGTCGTTCGTTACGGTGCTGCTATCAATGAGCCATCGCGCCGAATCGATGGAGAAATACTCTTCATCTCTCTTCGGCTCCCACTCCTGAAGAAATTGCCTGTTCCTAACCAAAAAGGCTTGGAGCAGGGGTGCATCGGCTGGCGTAAGCGATCGCAGCGTTAGTCTTGCAGTAGGGTAGGTATGCATTGCCAAATGTTCTTTTGTTTTCTGAGGCTAAAGTTAGAAATATCCTTTAGCAGATTTGGCTCTATGTAATACGCCTTCGACAACGTGCTTTGCGCTATTCGGCACTTGCACCACTAAAAATGGATTTTACCTTTCTGTTATCGATGTTGAATATAATACCTCCATAAATTGTCCCAGCTACAATGGACTCACTACTCGATGCTGCCTGATTGATCTCCTTTCCATATGCTCTCTGCACATCTTCAATAGAACTACCAATTCCAATATTTCTGGATGTTTTCAGCTTACATGGTTCTGATAGGGTAATCATATTTACCACCTGAACGGAATCTCCCATAAAATCAAGCTGGATGCCTTTTTCTGTGTAATTCCATTGCTGATGGTATTCGCCATCCGCACCCCAAAGTTCAGCTTTCGTTTTGCTTTCGGGTACACCAAGTATTTCGATGATTTTTTTTGCTCCTACGCCTAATTTGATTTTTCCAAAACTTTCATTTTTCATTAACGATGTACCAGTTTCGGCTAATTTATCTTCATCGTTTGTACTGTTTGATGACAAAGAATCATTGCTCGAAAAGATATTTTTATCTGCAGTGGAACTTTTGTTACCGCAAGAAACTCCCATGGATAGAAGGGCCAGTAGTGTGACCATGTTGATAATTCTTCTCATCTTATTTCAATTTTACAATCGTTTCAATTCTATGCATAGAAAACAATTGATGCCTTACTCTTTCACTTAAACTTCCCCGAACTTTGGCGAGTTTCTTTTTTTATGTGCAATTAAGCCAGTCTCGCTGAGTCATCTATTTAATATAAAGTGAATGACATTGGCTCGCATTCAAAGGCTGGCTTTTACCAGCTGGCATAAACTACAGCTTGAGATACTCTTTCAGCGTATTGTCGTTTTTTGCTTTAATCAGCTTCTTTAGCT
>DATKTT010000099.1:0-13323 GCA_035530955.1 Williamwhitmania sp.
CCTGTGGCGTGAACAAAATACTCTTTTTCTGTCTCATTGTCCTTAATAAATCCAAAACCTTTAGACTCATTAAAGAATTTTACTTTTCCGTTTTTCATAATGTGTAATTAAAATCTATTGTCAAATATAAGGCAAAAATTATGACTATGCACATTTTCTTCAAAAAAAATCTCTGATTATCAACTTGTCCACAAATTTTATTCTGAAGGTTATAAGAATGGTGACCGATTAATTCCTTTTGGCATGCAGTTGGTTTTATTGTGACTATTCCTCGGCATCGGGACCAAAAATAGTGAGTCGATACTTATGGTAGAAAAATGATACCACGAGAAGCAACACTCCCAGCGCAACCAGCACAGCGGTTTTGGCTATGGGGGTCAGGTGCGAAATGTCGTAGAAGAAAAACTTTAGCAACGTTACCGAGAAAAGAACGATGGCCCCAATTCGAAGGTGGCGTTTCTTTCTCCACATGCCTAGCACTATCAGTAGAAAGGCGAAAACGCCCCAAAGAATACTTAGACCAAGCTTGTAAGAGTTGCTATAGCCACTCAAACTTAGCCAATTGATGAGTTCGCTGCTTAGAATCCACAACGCCGAAAGCGCTACAAAAAGTTCCATCGGTTCTTTCACCCTGGCAAGCCAACTGCGCTCTCTCGTCTCCCTAAAACCGAAGTAAAGCATGGTGGCAAAGAGTGCAATAGTTATGTAGCGCAACAAGTATGGTGTTGAAATAGACGCGGCTGCACCAATTGAGCTATCGCGCAGCTCGCTGAGGTTGTATAGTCCAGCCACAAGAAAGTTGAATGCAGTGAGCAAAGCGATAATCAGGAAGGTGGATGTAAATGCAATGGAGTTGATTCTTTTTCGGGTTAAGACAATTGCAGCCGATACAAACAGCATGGTGTAGTTGAGCATCCAGAGCTCACGAAGCTTTAAGTTGATGCTGAACGAGTTGCTAAAATCGGTAGCCGGCTCTAGATTTACGGGGTAAACATGGTGTAAGAGCGCAATAATCTCAACGCGGAAGGTAAAGTATGCTGCAATTATGAGCATGGCTGGCAAAACAATAGCAAAAATTTTATCGAACTCGTTTTGCAACGCGCTGCGAACCTTTTGGAAAAGCCACAGTGCAGTTCCAAGTGCTGCAGTAAGAAGTATGGAACTTAAAAACTGAATATTCAGAAATGGCGTTAATGAATCCTCCTGGCTGTAAATGGTAGAAAGGTAGCTACCCCAATCGTGAATAGTGCTGAAAAATGCTAGTAACAACAATGGATAGGAGAGACGAATATAAAAAGGCTCATCACCTTTTTTACCAACCCATAGCAGCACAATTGCTTCACCGGCCCAGAGCAGGGTAACCCAGTTCCCTTTAAGTTGAACCGGAATGGCAAGCGTGATAAATAGCAACACCATCCCTTGCAGCAGTCGCAAAAGGTTTTTGTCAACCATTCGTTTCTGGTATACAACAAAGGCAACACCAGCGTGAATCAAGCCATTGATTACGGTGAATAGGCCGAGAAAATCCTTTCCTGTTTCATGGCCTTTGAGCGTGGCATACCCTATGCTGAAAAAGATGAAGGAGTTGGCCAGCAGCACAACAATATCGTTGGCCGTAAATTTCTCCTCCCGTAGCAGCTTGTAGGCCAAAAAGGTGAGGTAAAAGGTGATGAAGAAAATGGTGGAAAACAGCAAGGATAATCCAAAGTGGGAATCAACGCTATACTTTATGGTAAACCATGAGAGAAAGATGAGCCAGGTGATACCAAAGGCCGCATTGTATAGAGCCTTCCAATACTGCTTGATGGCAATGGCCAGAATGCCAATGTTAATAATGGCCATATAGGTAAACAGAACGGCAACCTTGCCCGAACCATTGCTTAGCAGGAATGGAACGGCATAGGCACCCACCATCCCAATGTGCGCAATTACCTGATTTTTGTATGAAAGGGCCGATGCAACGGTAAGGATAGTAAACAGCAGCATAAGGCCAAATGCCACCGGCTGCGGGTAAAGGTCGTATAGGCTGTATGCTAAAAAGCTGATGAAATACATGATGGACATGGCTCCACCGAGCAGCACTGCGCTAAAACTTTCAAACTTACGGCGAAGCTTATAGGCGAAACCATAGAGAATGGCACCGGCGAGGTAGCCCAGAACAATTCTCATTACCGGGCTAATGAGGTTGTTTTCGATAATATACTTTGCCCCAACACCAACGCCAATAACGGTGATGGCAATTCCAATTTTGTTGATCAGGTTTTCACCAATAAACCGCTCAAAGCTGTTGCTTTGCTTTGGTGCTTTCTGTTCTATGATTGGTTTGCTTTCTACCTTTTCCGCTGGCATTTGCAATGTGGCAGGTTGCTCTTTAATTTTCACCGGTTCTGGCGCAGGAGTGACCTTCGCACTATCTGCTTTTAATCGGGCCAGCTCACCCCTCATCTGCTCCAGCCCCAGCTGCATTTGGTCGAGCTGCCTTTGCAGCTCCTCAATCCTGTTGTTTTGTTCGGCCATGTTGCTTCGGTTTTGAGTTGGAATTCCGAATGAATATATCTGGAGTAAATGTAGTAAAATGAAATTACTAAAGGCAGAAAAGGCAACGGAGAACAGCCTTCGTTGCCTTTTCAGAATTATCGAAATTTGCTCTGCTAGTAATCGAGAGCCAGTATCCGACCCTTGGTAAAGTTGAAGAAGGCCTCCTTCTCGGCCACCTTAACACCGGGCATAAGGTCGGCGGCGGTTTTTCCGGCTGCTTTCATGCATCCAGGGCAGGCGAATACGGTAATCCCTTTGTCGATTAGAATCTTAAGAGATTCCTGTGCTGATGGGAAGGTGGGGTAGGTGATGTCCTTTGCATCTTTCAGCACAACCTCAATTCCCTTGATATCGAAGTATACCAACACATCTTTGTCCATCGACATCATGGTGGCCATCTTTAGTGCCATCACTACACGGTGCGGGTCATCGAAGCTGTGCGAAATGTGGATAAAAAGGCCATCCTTTACCTTGTTGACGTTTGTGGTGTCAGCCGTGGTCATGGTAGACATTTCGTGAGGTTGCTTTTGGGTGCATCCAAATGCAACAAGCACAAGTAGTAACGAGAAGATTAGTCCTTTTTTCATAGTTCTAATTTATTGGTGTATAATAATAGATGAATTTTTAAAGCACATAAGGTATTGCTTTTAATATACAAAGTCAATAATTGATGGTAGCTATTACCCAGTTGCTCACGTTGATGCATGCCATTGTTTTTGAAATGATATCGTTTTTTGAAAAACATGCTGTAGAATATGTTTTGAAAATATTGCACGGTGTATCCAGATATGTCATTTAGTGTATATTTGCACCCTGAAATTTTTTTAATCGAGCTATGGGAAGAATATTTGTTGCCGAGGAGTTTTGTCCTAAGAATCATTCATGTCCAACTGCCAGAAGGTGTCCTGTTGGCGCTATTGTCCAGAATAGTCCATATGAGGCACCCAGAATTGACGAATCGAAATGCACAAAATGTGGTCTCTGCACCCATTCCTGCATGGCCTTTCGCTGTGACGGCTGCAAGTAGTCCAGTGGCTGCTTAAGGAAAAAAATGCCGCGGTATTCGCGGCATTTCTTATTTTATCGAATTACTAACGAAGAATTTTTCGAACAAAGGCCACCGTGAAGTAGGCCATTAGGAATACGCCCACAAAACCCTCCACACCGCAAACAATGCGAAGGGGACCGGATGGGTAAAAATCGCCGTAGCCAATGGTAAAGAAGGTGATGGCGCTGTGGTAGAGCGAACGTTCCATTACAGTAAGCGTATCGGGATGTATGCCAGATGGGTTGATGTTTCCTTCACCAACCGTTATAAAGAGCATGAATACCCCGCTGAAAAGTAGGTAAACGCTCATCATACTGAGGAATACGCGCGATGGTCGAGTGGCGTATAGCCCCATTAGGTCGTATAGGATAAGCTTTGACCAGTAGCGTGGGTAGGCGGTTATTCTGTCGATTAGCTTGCCTTTTTGTTGGCGCTGAAACTTGGCGCGCTGCTCGCAACGGCGGTATTCCACGTAGGCACGATCCTCGTCCTCATACTGGCCCAATGCGTTGAAATTTTCCTTAAGAATGAGAAATTGCCCTGCTTTTTCGGCATCACTTGAATTCGCCTGTCCATGTACAAGCTGCTTGGCACTGTTTTGCTGCCAGTCGATGTATATGCGGCCTAGCAGCTTGAGGCCTGAAATGTCGAGGGTGCCAATGTACTGCATCTGTTCGTGTGGGCGGAAGTCAACGATGTCGCGCACAATGCTGTCCGAAATATCAATGGCCTCAGCGTAGGCCACCTGTAGGTTTACACGGTCGCTGAAGAGGCATGAGGAGAGGGTGAGATTCCTAACCATTGCCCCAGAAAATGAAAGGCTACCCTTTTCAAAGTCAACCTTTTCGAAAATAATTTCGGCCTCCTTGCCCTCAAAAATTTCGAAGCCAACCTCTCCAATACCAAATGTCGACCTTCGGAAGAGCAACTTTCCTCCATTGGAGCTGGCTCCCTCAAACGAAACGTCTCCATCGCCAAAGGTGCAGCGGTTGAAGTTTATCTTGCCGCTCCCAAACTCCACGGTTCGAAAATCGGATCGGCCATTGCCAAACTCTGTGCGCTCAAAGGAGATATCGCCTCGGTTGAACTTGGCAAAGTGAAAATCTACCTTGCCGTAGCCAAACCTTGCTACCTTGAAGGAGGTGTCGGCGTTGGCAAAGGTGGCGTTGATAAAGGAGGTGTCGCCGTCGCCAAAGTCGGTGTTGATAAAGCACACCTCGTTGTTGTTGAACTTGGCATCCTGAAAATCCTTTTTCCCTATGGCAAACGCAGCATTTTTGAAGGTAAAATCGCCTCCAGTAACGCTTGCACGGGTAAAGTCGAACTGCTCGGTTTTAAATACCGCATTCTGAAATTTAGCGCCTGTTTCCATGAACCGGCTGGCGTGAAACGTTAGTTCGTTGCACACAAAAACCGCCCCGTCGAAGTTGGCCTGTGTTCCGGTGAAGTCGGCTATGGAGAAGTCGACCTTAAGGGCAGAGATGAAGAGTGTACCCCTAGCCGAAAAGTTATTGAGCGCTATTCTTGCATTTTTATCTTGAAGTAGGTAGCGGCGGCAAGCCGTGAGCGAGAAGTTGTAGATGAGGCATTCATCAATGTCGATAGGATTCTCCTGCCCAATGAGGTCGTATAGTTCGGCTAAGGTTAGATACCCATAACTTTTTTCGAGCAGCACCTTACCACGCTCATCCTTAAACTCTGCCTTGGCGGTGTGTGGAAATGATACTCCATCGCTGCGGAAGTAGGGGCTTTCATAAAGTTGATATTCAACCGAGTGGAAGCTGTAGAGCATATTTTTATATAATTAGCCTCCATCAAATTTATGGAAAAAGCAGCAGGTTGAGAAATAAAGTTGGTTTTTTAGGGCATTAGCTGGATGGTGTTCAATGAATTGATTTGCAATTTGCCATATTTAAATGCGCTGTCCAACCTCCAACTCTTTTGTTTCACAGAGAAATTGTTTTGTAGCCAGTAGCCAGTAATTTGTCACTCTAACAGCAAATTTGGATGTTAGGTAAATAGGCTGTAGCCTAAAGGTTTTCCTCAGCATAACTTCGGTCTCCGTTCTCTTTAGCCACCTTTCGGTGATTGCGGTGCAGGGCAGCTGCGGAGCAATGAACAGGGGTGGAGCGTGCACCGCTGCTCGCTAAACCATCCTGCTTCTATAAAGATTGCACCCCGCTGGGGTGCCGGGAGGTGGTAGTTGATATAGCTTCGCCGAGCTCTCCGGCTTTTGACGGATCGGTTCTAATTCCTACTTCCTAATTTGGCTACGCCGAACTCGCAAGCTCGGTTCTAGTTTCTAATTTCTAATTTAGCTTCACTGAGCTCCCTTCGGTCGGTTGCCTTCGGCGAGCTCGCTCCGCTCGGTTCACCACTCACTACTCACAATTCACTCTATTTCGCACAAATATCCTTGTAAGGACAAACTTTACAGGCATCCTCAACGGTGGTTTGGGTAAACGCTACCTCGGGGTTAAACAACTCCGAAAGCAGACGGTTTAGACCATGCTGGAAATCGGTGGCAAAGTCGGTGTAAGCATCAACAGTAATTTCTGATTTGTCGGTTTTGTATGTGATGCCAGGGCGGTAGGTTGGCTCGGTTCTTCGCACAAACCAAAGGGCTGGACGAAGGGTTGCGTTTGGATGAATGCGCTGCATTATCTCGCAGTAAAGAAAGGTTTGAAACACCTCTTTTACGTCTGCAATTTTATCGGGATTAAAGAGGTCGTCAATGCTGGAAAATGTGCCCTTGTTCTTGTTGCTCTTTTTGGCGCTTCCCGTTTTGTAGTCCACCACCATTAGCGTTTCGTTAATCTGTTCGAGTCTATCTACCACACCTCCAACCGTTACCTGATGTTGGCCTGTGGCGCCAAAACTAATTTTAGCGTCATACTTCTTTTCCAGTTCCATTATGGTTAATGGGGCGCGTTGGGCATCAACGAGGAGCATTTTTACCGTAAGCTGCTCAATGGCATCCTTCACAATTAGGTTGCGTCCCATCAGCTGCAGCTCTTCGTCTCCGGGTGCTTCATCCTTTAAGAATTCGATGCGAAAGGCACGAGTTACAGTCTCTGAAATTAATTTCTTATTCTCGGCCATAGCCGTAAGCATTTCAGCTGTGAGCACCTTGCCTTGGTATTCCTGTAGCATCAGGTTCATTACCTGGTGTAGAATGGAGCCAAATAGGGGTAGATCAACCTCCTCCGTTGCCTCTTCCAACTCCTTTAGCCCGAGTATGTAGCGGTAGTAAAAGCGCAAAGGGCAGGAGATATAGGTGGTCAGTCCGCTTGGTGAAAGGTATTTCGTGGTGTCTTCGGAAAGGTATGTGTTGAGGATAGCCATAACCTCCTTCCCTTTATCAACGGTGATGGCGATGGGCTCGGGCAAATTAATATCCATCTCCAAAGTCTTTTCGCTCATCTCCATTCGCCCCTCCAGTCGTAGCTGCCTTATGTAGCGGCTCTCCTCACCGGTTTGGGAGCCATCGGTGCGGTTTTTATATATGAGGTAAACGTTTTCGGCACGCTGGATAAGCCGGTAGAAGTAGTAGGCATAAATGGCCTCCTTGTGCTTGTAGTCGGGTAGCTGAAAGGCTATGCGAAGCGAGGGGGTTATAAACGAGGCGCTGTGCTGCTTCCCGGGAAGCACGTCGTCGTTCATGGAGAGGATAATCACGTTTTTAAAGTCGAGCGCGCGGGTTTCGAGAAAGCCCATCAGCTGCAGGCCCGCCAGCGGTTCACCCTTAAACGATACCCGCTGTTGCCCAAATACCTTACGCACCAAATGTCCGGCCACCTTTAGGCTTATCACCGTGTTTTCGGTGGAGAGGATATCGCTGAGCCGCGTAATGCTTTGGTATAGCGCATAGAGGTATTCAATGTCCATGCGCATGCTCTCCTTTGCCTCGTCGTTTTGGGCAATGGTGGCAATTTGCTTGGTGAGCATCACTGTAACCTTTCGCAGGTAGTCGAAAACGCCAATACCGTCGGCAATGGGAGAGAAAATGAGTTCGAAAAGTTCGTTCTTGTGCAGGTAGGTGGCGTTGGGGTAAATTCTGTTTTGGTTGGCAATGCTGTTCATCAGCTCCTTTGCCATATTTCCTGCTACAATGCTGATGTAGGGATGGCTGAGCAGTGCAAGAACGTCGCGGTGGTAATACCGAGTTGACGTTTCTGTGGTTCTGGCTCCCAGCTGCAGCTTCATGAGGTAGTCCACAAGCGTGTAGGCCGGAGTCTCCTTTATGGGGTAGCCCATGGTGATGTTGAGCCTTTCGATGTCGTCGGGTAGGGAGCGCAGCACCGGTAGGAGGTAGTGCTCCTCCGGAAAGATGATGGCGCAACTTTCGTCGAGGTTTCCTCCACGAGCCTTAACTTCATTGAGCAGCATGGGCACCAGCTTGGCCTGTGCAACGCCAGTTGGGGTATTTATTACGGTTATCTTACGTTTCTCCTTAAAGTTCGAAAAGTTGGTTGCCGCAATGGCGTTGGGAAACTCCTTGAGGTTTACGCGGATAAATGTCCCAGCCTCCTGAACCTCGTCCTGCGTATAGTAGGTGTCGTAATCCCAGTAAAATAGAGCTCTATCTTCTCGCTTGAAGTATCGAAACAGCTCCTTTTCGCAGCTGTTGAGCGCGTTAAATCCGATAAAGGCAAAGAGTCCATCGGGGAAATCAACACTGCCTCCACCGCTAAATTTATCGGCAGCGGCACGGTAGGCCATGCCCTCGTAGGCCAGGTTCTTTTCTTCTAACAGGCTTTTAAAATCCTGGTAAATGGAGCCCAACACCTCCCAGATGGTGAGGAAGTTGCTGCGAATGGGGGTAAGGTCTTGCTTGTCGAACAGGTTGATAAAGGCGGCAAGAGCCTCCCGCTGCTCCGGGGTGATGGCTTCGAATTTTCCCTCTAGCTCCTTTATGGACTGAATGTTTCGAAAGAGCAGTGAGTGGTCAACACGGTATTTATCCACTAGGTCGAAATCGGTGAGCATCACCTCACCCCAGAAGTAGAAGTTGTCGAACGTCTCCTCCGAATCTTTAACCTTGCAGTAGATTTTATGCAGGTCCAATACCAATGAGAGTTGATCGGCGGCCTTGTAGTCGGTGGCCATATACATTAGGTCGGAAATGGAGTAGACCTTTGGATGCCATTGTGGCTTATCGATGAGCTTGGACAAGTAGCGTGCAAAAAATAGTCCCGCTCTGCGTGTGGGGAATACGAGGTTTATCTGGTTCAACTCCTCTCCGTAGCGGGAGTGCAAATCGTGGGCAACAAGGCTGAGAAACGGTTCCATTGGCACGCCTACTTAGTTGGTGGTGTTAATTTCCATGCCTTGTGGGTTGCCATATACGTGGATAATATCAATCTTGTCCGATCGTGAAATACCTCCAGGGTTGATGCCCGGCTTTCCCTCCGGAACAGGAACGTGCATGGCCTCAAAGTAGTTCTTCCAAACCGGAAAAATGGTACCGGTTGCCGGGTCGTTGTAGGTCATGGGATTGAGGTTGAATAGGGGATTGCCCAGCGAATCTTTGTAGGAAAAGTAAACCAGCTCGCTGCAGTAGTATGCCTTATTGTTGATGTTGAAGACGGTGTCGTAGGGCATTCCAAGATAGGTCATGGCTCTTTTTACAGCCTCCTTTGCCAACCGTTCGGAGTTGGGAATGTTGAGCCGGCCCACAATTACCTTTGGATGGCCGCTAGTGTCGGCACTACGCTTTAGAAAGCTGCTCAAGGGCGTTTGTGAAACCCCTTTCGAGATGGCTTCCAGCACCTCCACGCGTCCAGTGCTGTCGACCACCGCAATACCTACGTGCGAGAGCTTGGCTCCATGCCAGCCTTGCGTAACCGTTTCTATGGCGGTGCACATGTCGCCGCAGTCCAAATCCTGAAAAAGCAGATCGCCCGACTGCAGCGCAAATGGTTTCTCTGCCGGTTGGTGGTTGCAGGCTTGCAGGAGTAGTCCTGCCATGCAGATCATTGTGATATATCGTATTACGGAGGTCATGGCATTTGGTTATTCGTTTATTGCGTGGTTGCAAGTTAGCCATTTCCTGAGAAATTTTCAGCGAAGAATTTTGGGGCGTGGAATAGGTGGTTGAATGTGGATAGGCTTTAGAACCTCGTTCACCTCTTTACATTATAATACATTTCGGGCCTTCAGCCCTCCAATCTAACGATTGCCAGATACACAGGGCTTCACTGCGTTGCACCCGATGCTTTTACATGTAGTTCCTTCAGAACGATTGGGTATTTGCTACCAATATATTGAAATGTGCTCTCCAGTGGCTAGGTTTTAGGGGCAACGCCCCGTAATGTAACAGCACATGGCGGTGCGAAGCAAAGCCATGTGCTAAAAGGCACAAAATGAAGCTAGCCCTGAAAGGGCGTAATGTATTGTAGAAAGTTCAACAGGCAATCAGTTAGTAGATTAGGATATTAGCGATTTAGGATGTTAGGTAAATAGGCTGTAGGCTATAGACTATAGGTTTTCCTCCACCCAACTTCGGACTTTTTTGTAGCACAGTGTTACACAGAGAAATTGTTTTGTAAGCCAGTGATAAGTGACAAGTTACTAGTTACGTAGCCCCAGTCACGCTACCAGCAAATTAGGATATTCGCGGGTTAGGTTGTTAGGAAAATAGGCTGTAGGCAATAGACTATTACACCTAGTCAACTAAATAAATTGCGGATATATCACCTTTTCTAGCTCGCTAAATTTTTTGCTTATCACATAGTAAGTATTGAGCTTTATACTATCAGCTAGTTTGTTCAAACGAGCCACATCAGCCGAGGTGGCTTTTACTTTTACCTCAAGAGCAGTTTCTTGGTTTAAGATAAAATCGATCTCCGCACTATTGCGCTTGCTGTAGAATGATAGCTGGCCGTATGCCTCAAGCTGATTGCAAACGGCTGTCTCTAATAACTGCCCTTCGGTTACTTTAGCCACCAAGTTTAGAATGCCGGTATCTGAAAAGTAGACCTTCTTTCCTCCTGCCACACTTTTGTCGATGCTTTTGGAATACTTTCCAACCAACTTCAAGAAGAAGATGCCCTGGAGGAATTCCATGTAACCATAAACCTTTACCCGATTAATTCCAAGTTCGGCTGCAATTTTTGAGATATCAATCATATTCCCATTGCGAGGTGCAAGAAGTAGGATCACATCGCGCAGCTCTCTAACATCGCGCAATTCGGTAAATACCTTAATGTCCTTTTCGAAAAAGGAGGCAAAGATGTTTCTTAAAACCATCCTCTTAGTTTTAATATCCGGCGTTAGGGCCACCTCCGGAAATCCGCCAAATTCCAAATACTCCTCGTAGAAGCGAGCATTTTTTTCATACTGTAATCTACCGCGCTTTTCGAAGATGGTCTCCGGTCTTTGATCCATTAACTCCTGCTCGGAGATTTTACCCTTGAAATACATAAATTCTTGAAAGGAGAGGGGGCGTAGCGTATACAAAAATTTCCTGCCGCTCAGCGATTCGGGAAATAGGTTACGCAGATAGTAGTTCGATGAGCCGGTTACAATAAACTTCACCTGATGATGGTCGATGAGGTATTTGATTATTCTGGTTATATCTGGAAAGTTCTGAATTTCATCGATAAAAACGTATAACCGCTCACCCTCCTGCGATCTGGCTAACTTTTTTAGTTCATAGTAAATCTGATTATAGTCGACCGCTTCAAAGAGCATCTGATCGAGAGGGTTGTCAAAGTCAAACCACAGCTTCACCCCCGGTGTAGCCTCGAATAGCATCTGCATGAGGCTTGTCTTGCCCACCTGCCGCATCCCGGTAATGATAATTGCATTCTTGTGTTCAAGTTGCGGTAAGATTTCAAAGTATAGCGACCTTTTCATGCTATCTGTATTTTATCATTTACAAATATACGATAATATGTAAAAAAATAATTACAAATATGTTTTTTTAATTGGTAACGTTTAGCAAATTATGATATTCGCGATTTAGGATGTTAGGTAAATAGGCTGTAGGCTGTCGGTTTTCATCCGCACAACTTCCAACTTTTTCGTGCATAACTAGCCAGTCAACTTGAGAAATCTCCTAGGTAAAGAAGAATTGCTGGATGAACTTGATTGCTTCAGCAATTGAGGACACAAGCATGTTGCTGCTTTTTTCCCATCCAGCATTGGCGGGAATAACAATCAGCAGCTTATCAGCTTCCACATCTTGAAAGGCATTGTGGTTTCCCTTGCTGAGGGTTGGGGATAGGGAGACCTTGCATTCCAGTGCTATGCGTTTTTGGCCATACTCCAGTATAAAATCCATCTCTGCACCATGGCTCGTTCGATAGTAATAGATATTTAGAAATGGGAAGTGGGCTTTCAGGTGCATCAATACTATTGTTTCCCAAAGGGCACCCAGTGATGGATGTCCAAGCAGCTGATTGTAGTTCAACACTCCGGTAAAAGTGTTGATTATGCCGCAATCGCTCAAATAAACTTTTGGGGACTTAACAATGCGTTTGCCACTATTGGTTACAAATGGAGGCAAAATCTCCAGCATATAAGTTCCGTGCAACAGGTCGATATAATTTTTTACGGTTGTATGGCTTACTCCAAGTGAATTAGCGACTACAGAATAGTTGACAACCTGTCCATTTAAATGGGATAACATTTGCCATAAACGGCGCATCGTTTGAGGAGAAATACCTGTCCATTGCAACAAATCACGCTCAATAAAGGTTGTAACAAAGTTTTCGCGCCAACGAACCGATTCGTTCATCGTATTAGCTAATAGGCTTCCGGGAAAACCACCTTTGACCAGATATTCTTCCAGTGTGTAATCCTTATTGATCTCCATAAGAGAAAATTGGGTAAGCCGATGGTAGCTAATTCTACCCGCCAAGGTTTCGGAGCTTTGGCGTATTAAATCTTGCGATGCTGAGCCTAAAAGTAGAAAATGACCTTTGCCGCCCCACTCATCCACCAAACTTCGAATTAAGGGAAAGAGGTTGGGAAGTCGCTGAATTTCATCAATACAGAATAATCTCCCTTTATTTGTAGAGAAAAACCACTCTGCATCGGCCAGCTTGCTTAAATCGGAGGGGCGTTCCAAATCAAGGTATAGCGCATTGGCCCTTTCTGAGATGATGTGTTTAGCAAGAGTTGACTTACCACACTGACGTGGACCCAATATGGCAGTTACCGCAGAGGTTTCAAGACTTTGTTGAATGTCTGCTTCTATAAAACGACTATAGTACATAAACAAATATTACCGTGTAAATTTAAAACATTATTTTCATAATGCACGGTTTGAGTCTGTAGTTTTACGCTTACTCAGCGATCAACGCTTATTTTTAAGGTGATTTGTTCCATTGGCCATAGGTTTGCAACCGAACAACTTCCAACTTCGGACTCCGGTCTTCGGACTCCCAACTTCTAACCCCTCATTCTCAAATCGGCTCATTCTCAAAACTTGTCCTCCCACTGGCAGATTCTCAAATTGCACATTCTTCAATCTTCAATCTTCAAATTGTCTCATTTTCAAATTCTCAAATTGCTCATTGTCCCATTGGTGTAATGCCTCTTTGCCACCTCGCCAAAAATTCCCATTTTTACACAACCAAACTGGCTTAAGCCCTGTTCCCCTCAGGCAAGACGTGCAACGCTAGTTGTAACTGACGGGGCGAAGCTGTGGGGAGTGGAAAGTGAGTGGTGAATAGTGAATAGTGAGAAGTGAATAGTGAGAAGTGAATAGTGAGAAGTGAATAGTGAGA
>DATKTT010000100.1:0-7021 GCA_035530955.1 Williamwhitmania sp.
GAACCGTCGAAATAGCCGGTCAAGCTGTTCCGTCCGGCTGCAGCAGCCTGTAGTAGTAGCGCTTGACCCGCTCGCGCGGACATGCTGTCTGTGCGAGCTGGGCGAGATTATGAGTGCACAAAGGTAGCAATTGTTATCAGAAGAATTATGGACACCGCAATGTGCATTGGAAATCAATGACAAAAAATTCATTTGCTGTAATGCTAGATGTTTTATGTCTATTTTTGCAAAAATGATTGTAATTTTAGCGTAAAACATAGAGAGATGGTTTATGGCCAACGCTTAAAGCTGGTCATATGATGCCTTGATTTGGGAATTTAGAGATAATCTTGCTTTTGCTCATTAAGATTTGAAGCCATGCAAACCGTATTGATAGAGCTGAAAAACAGCAAGGCATTGGAGGAGCTGCACAACCTCGAAGAGAAAAACTTTATCCGTATTGTGAATGAAGATTTTTCGACATACTCACTACCCGGAAAGCCAATAAGTGAGGAAGAGTTCCGGGCATGGGTAGAATATGCCGAGAATACGCCAACGGTAAGCCTCAACGAAGCCAAGCAACAATGGGAAGGAAAGAAGAAAAAACTCCAAAACCTTATCCGGTAAGGGTAACGGACAATGCCCTTCAAAACATTGATGATATTACTGGCTACATCGCCTACATCAACCACCAGCCGTTAAACGCAATACGCGTGGGTGATGTCATTTACAATACCATAGACCGTATAGGGCAAAACCCTTTTGCTTTTCGTGAATGCGAGGAAATCCCCACAAAGAACAAAATTTACCGTAAAGCTGTTTGCCAAAGCTGGCTTATCATTTACCGCATTAACCCCACAGAGGTGGTTGTTATCGGGGTGCTTTTTGCATCGCGTAGGGCTTCGAGGGTAAGAAGATTGCGGAAAACAAAATAGTTGACCCATAGCAATCGCGGAAGTCCTTTCCCGTGCCCACCGGTTTTAGCACTCCTTTTCTTATTTTCTTATTTTCTTTTCCGCAGCCTAGTGCATTGGTACTTGGTCCGCTCGCGCGGACATGCTGTCCGTGCGCACCAACCCAGCCCAAGAGCAAATATAGCAAAACCCCGGCAGCCTTTTGGCAAAAAAGCGGCCTTGGCAAAAGTAAATAACGTTGATTAGGAACCGTCGAAATAGCCGGTCAAACTGTTCCGTCCGACTGCAGCAGCCTTTAGTAGTAGCGATTGGCTAGTATGCAGTATGGGCAGCATGCCCATGCCACCGCTTTGTGCTTTGCGCACAGCTGCGGTTATGCTACCTTGTGGCTAAATGCCAACTTTGCTTGCAGCGCACGGACAACATGTCCGCGCGAGCTGGAGGAAACCGGGCAGACCGCCCTTGCCCTCGGCCCGGCAGAGGAGGTGCAGGTGGCTGGGCATAAGGCACCACGCAAATATTACCTGCTCCTTGTGCTGCTGGCAGTAGCGCAGCGACTCTACGATGGATAACTTCTGGTTGAGCCAGGTAAAAATATCGATCCACCCAACGGTGGTAAGGGTAACAAAGTAGGCTGCGTTCACATCACCAGCCCTATACCTATCGGAGATAGAACAAAACTAGCCGTTTTAAATGGAATTGAAGTATCCGCTCGCGCTAGCATCTTATTGTATGCCCGGACTGGCGGAGCTAGCTAGGTTTACAAATTTCCTGTCTTTCTATAGTTAATAATGAAACCCCAAATAGTCCATGCACTTGTGAATATGGCAACTAATAATAAAAACAAGAACCCCTTGGTATCAGCATATTCGTCAGGGAAAATTCGTTTATGGTTAATATTTAGTTCACTTATTCGATATCCATATGTAGATATTATCTCTTCTTTATACTTAAAACTAATCTTGTGACCTACTATGTTATTAATTCCAAATTGATCAATGGCTTCAATATTATAAGTATAAAACTTATCACCCCCCCTTATCTTAAAGTAATAAACATCATAAACAGCACTAGTTAGTTTTAAATGTTGGACGATGGATTCCTTATCAATCCTATCAACAACGCCTACACATTTTGGGTCAAACCAATTCGGAGTAAAAACAAAGCACAGAAATATTGCAAAAGTTGCAACAACACCAACGTAAATAAAAGTCTTTAAAACTATTTTTTCAATAAAACTAGTATACCACATCTTCACTTTCAGTTTTTAGTTCTAGCAGTACTTGTGAAATTTTATTTCTATTATCTTCCCCCGCTCGCGCGGACATGCTGTCCGTGCGCACAGCCCTACCCAAGAGCAAATATAGCAAAACCCCTGTAGCCTTTTGGCAAAAAAGCGGCCTTGGCAAAAGTAAATAACGTTGATTAGGAACCGTCGAAATAGCCGGTCAAGCTGTTCCGTCCGGCTGCAGCAGCCTTTAGTAGTGGCGATTGGCTAGTATGCAGTATGGGCAACATGCCCATGCCATTGCTTTATGCTCTAGGCTCAGCTGCGGTTATGCTACCCTGTAACTAAACGCCAGCTTTGCTGCGCTTGCAATGGCTTGCAGCGCACGGACAGCATGTCCGCGCGAGCTGGGTCATTTTGATTATATTGACCTAAGACAGTAAGGTCGTTTCCCACCTTACCCCGCTCGCGCGGGCAAGATAACTCCCTTCTTCATTCTGTTTTCCTAATTGAATTGCAGTCAAAATCACATTTTACAAAAATCACTGAATCAGGATTAGCTTTTCGATAAATATAGTAACTAAAGGTTCCTGATGGTTTATATATTGAATCACCGATATGTATCCTATTGTTCCTTTCTGCGCACAGCGTTGAAAATAAAGTACTATCCTTTAAAACATAGACGGGCCCCCCACTGTAGTATAATCTAACTATAACTCCATTATATGTCTTTTCCTTTTTCTTAGCACAATATCTTAAATTAGACTGATAAGTGCTCTCCTCTGGCCTATTAAAATAATAGATTACACAAATAAATATGACAACACCCATTAAATCAGCTAAAAATCGAACTTGCCTATTACTTTTAAGGTCTATCATAGTAAGAATTTAGAATGGTTGCTGTTTTTGAACTCATTTTAGGATAAATCAACTCGGTTCTTGTTTGTACTTCACCTGCACCTACTTTGGTAAGATTTTGCCATATGCTCTTCAAATTTGGCGAAACAATTGAAAAACCTATTCCAGCCACATTCCCGCTCCACGTTTTATCGGATTCTGCTTCACCAACACTATACCAAGTTCCATTGGTCAGACCTATAACTGGTAATATTTCGCCTTGCATGAATTTGGCATAACCATAGCCTCTGAAACTATTAGGAGATGGAATTCCGCCTCCACCCCTTACAAACTTACCATCAATTAAGCCACCTGTAACACCGGCCCCCACTGGCCATGATATACCCGCTCGCGCGGACATGCTGTCTGTGCGTACCAGCCCTACCCAAGAGCAAATATAGCAAAACCCCTGTAGCCTTTTGGCAAAAAAGCGGCCTTGCCCAAAGTGCAATGCTGTCAACAGGAACCGTCGAAATAGCCGGTCAAGCTGTTTCGTCCGGCTGCAGCAGCGACTGCAAAGGCGGTTACACCGTTATTAACGGTTGTCGGTCTAAAACTAAATATGGTAACAATGTCAAGGATTCTCTGATGCCAAACTTCCAGTTTCTGGCAGAGCGAGAAAAATCTCCACTCATTTTTTCCTATCTTTCCCATCAAATTACAATTGAAGAATTATGGTACGACGGTTGCTTCTTTTGGCAGTGCTAATCCTCTCCGTTGGAGGAATTCGGGCACAGGAGGTTTCGAAAAATGTGCAGCGGGCCGATAGGGTCTACAGCGATGGAAACTACGACAAGGCGCTTGAGCAATACCTGCGAGTGGCCTCCGAGGAGGCTGTTACGGCTCACATTGCTCGGCAAATTGGGAGTTGCTACCGCCTTCAGGGCAATATGGCTCAGGCCGAAATTTGGTATGAAAAGGCGCTGCAGCAGCCCGACCACAACTCCGGTGACTACCTCCTGCTTGGTTACGCACAAAAGGCCAACGGAAAGGTGGAACTGGCAGCCGCAACGCTTAAGAAGCTCTATGCGCTCGACATGCTCCCCAACCTGGCACAACAACCCGGAAGTGGCTCGTCGTTTGATGCCTTGCTACGGGAGGGATTCCTTAGCCTAAATGTCGTTCCGGTCAGCATTAATAGCTCCGAGTCGGACTTTTCACCAACCATCTATCGCGATGCGCTGGTGTTTGCCACCTCCCGCTTCGACCGCGGGTTGGCCAACCTCGACCGTCAAATTAACCCACAGCAACACCTGAGTCTTTACACGGCGCGCCTAAGCAGCAGCGGAGAGTTGGGATCACCATTCGTGTTTTCCAACGACCTGCTCAGCCCATACTATACGGGTCCCATTGCCTTCTCCCCATCGGGCGATACGGCCTACTTTGTAAGAAAAAAGTATCTAAAGGCACGCCGTGGCGACGAGAAGCAGATGGCGGATAATAACCTCAAGATACTCCGCGCAATATATAATCATGGGGAGTGGATTGACCAGGGGCCACTACCATTCTGCACCGACAGCTACTCCGTTGGCGATCCAGCTGTGAGCCCCGATGGGAAACGGCTATACTTTACATCCGACATGCCGGGTGGAATGGGCGGTGCCGATCTTTACTACCGCGAGATTCGGCCCGGTGGAACTTTTGGTGATGCCGTAAACCTAGGCGCCAAGATCAATACGGCCGGTAACGAAATGTGTCCCTTTGTGGCTAAAGATGGAACGCTCTTTTTTGCCTCCGACGGACTTCCCGGCTTTGGCAACCTCGACCTGTTTGCTGCCTACCCAACCGCCAATGGATTCGACTACGTTACCAACCTTGGCTATCCGGTGAATGGAGCCTACGACGATTTTGGCCTGACGCTGTCAGCCGATGGCACCATAGCATTCTTCTCCTCCAACCGTCCCGGTGGAATGGGCGATGACGATATTTACAAAATCGAGGTAAAAAAGATAGTTGTTACCCACACGTTAGATGGACAGGTTATTGACGACAAGGGTGCGCCGGTAGTCTCTGCAACCGTAAAAGTTATGGATGGCGATAAGGTGGTTAACACCCTCTCGACCGATGCGGCAGGCAAGTTTACCGCCAAGTTGGATGATGACCTCAAAGTTTCACTGCATGCTGAACGCACCGACTACTTTCCAACATCGGTGGAGGTGAACACCTATGGTCTTGGCCTCAAGCCAACAACCATTCCTGTTAAAATTACAATGACGCGCGATATTGGCTATACCCTTACGGCCACCATTCTGTCGCTTGCCAACAACTCCCCTATTGCCGGTGCAAGAGCCATTGCTTTTCCTCCCGATACTACAAAAGCCTTGGTAGGTAGTGCCGATCAGCTGGGACGCGTTCGCTTTAAGTTAGATAAAGATACAGACTACCGCATTCGTGTTGAAAAGGATGGTTTCATTAGCAAGTGGTTTACTCTTTCCACCAAGGGACGTGAGCGTGGTGACCTGAACCTTAGCACAATGTTCGACACGAGACTTCAGGCTGTTGTAAAGCCGGGGCTTAACGGTAAGGTTACCGATGCCAAGACAAGCCTACCACTAGAAAATGTGGTGGTTACCCTCACCTCCGACAAGTTGCCTCAGCCCCTTCGCATAGCTACCGACAACTCAGGCCAGTTCAACAGAACAGACCTACCGGAGGGAGTTTACTCGGTAAAGTTGGAGAAGGATGGCTATTCGCCAATGGAAATAAGCCTTACTCTTGGCAACGCTCCATTAAATGTGAACTCTCAGTTTAGCCTAGCACTTCAGCCGGCCAACGGATCGTTCACAGCCGTAGGATTGGTTACCAACAAGGATGACGGCACGCCAATCAAGGAGGTGGTTGTTACCCTGCTCGACAAGGCCACCAACGAGAAGGTTCAGAACAAAACCGACGACTTTGGCAGCTTCGACTTTAGGCTAGATGCTAACCATATTTATATTTTAAAATTGGAGAAGGAGAAATTCTTTGCTAAGACGCAAATGATTTCAACGCAAGGAGTTCCGGCAGGTATGTTCAATCTAAATACTGCCTACGACCT
Organism: Williamwhitmania sp.; assembly: GCA_035530955.1. Lineage (GTDB taxonomy): Bacteria > Bacteroidota > Bacteroidia > Bacteroidales > Williamwhitmaniaceae > Williamwhitmania. Next base: position 6,056 of record DATKTT010000100.1, read on the forward strand.
TAAGATGGAACCCATTGTGATGAATAAGGCCATTGAGATACCAAACATTTACTACGATTTGGGCAAGTGGGACATCAAACCGGAGTCGGCAATAGAGCTCGACAAGTTGGTTACGCTGTTGGAGGAAAATCCTACCATCCGTATTGAGCTTAGCTCGCACACCGATGCACGTGGCAGTTCGCAGCAAAATATGGTGCTTTCGCAGAAACGTGCACAATCTGCCGTGGACTATATTGTTTCCAAAGGTATTGCCAGCTCACGCATTGTGGCCAAGGGTTATGGCGACACCATGATCAAGAATCGTTGTAAGAAAGGTGTACAGTGCACCGAAGCCGAGCAGGCCGTAAATAGGCGAACAGAGATTAAGGTGATAAGCTACTAAATGGATGGGGCGATGAGCCCCATTCTATATTTGTTACACAATAACTATAATTACTAATTATCTGAGATTGGCCATTTTTAATGGTATAAGTAGTGGAGTTCCTTATAATTTATTGCATAATTTGCAACTTGCTAATATATAGTTTTTTGCATCCATTCCCACCGTTTTTCCTCTGTTTTCAATTCTGAATATCAACTATTTTACATGAGGGAAACTTTAGTAAAATATATAATTAAAGTTTTGCTTATTAAAAAGTAATATTAATTTTGTATTAACCTTACTTACTATTCAATATTACTATGAAACAAGTTTTATCAATTCTTTTATCTATCATTCTTGGTAGTTTCAGCCCTGCTATAGCGGAAACCATGGGTAGCCCTACTTGCGCTACGGCCGTGGCCATTACCCTTGGTGATTACCAGTGCGACCACACCGGCGGGGTTGACCAGTGGTACAGCTACACCGCTCCCGAGGAGCAGAAGATCACCGTGAGCTCCTGCGGGCTCACCACCCAGACCACCCAGCTCGAGCTCTACCACACCTGCAGTGCCATCTGGGCATACGGCGAGAGCTGCGGAACGGGC
>DATKTT010000101.1:0-5210 GCA_035530955.1 Williamwhitmania sp.
TTTTTTACGATCTCAGCCAGCTGCATTTTGGCAATATTGAAGCCTTGAATGTAAAGCGCCTCCATTTCTGCTGAGGCCTGATACCAAACCACCGGTAAAAGTAAGTTGTTCTGTGTTGTATCGCATGTGCTTACAGTTGCAAGTTGAGGTGCTTTGTTGCACGATGCTACCACCACAGCCAGAATTAATAGGCTCGAAATTCTTTTCATATCATCGGTTTTGTTGAGTTTTGGGGTAAAATTAACTTTTTTGTAGATTTCTGGTGCATCCAATTCATTTCTGATTAGTTTTTATACGTGGTCATAGATCAACAGACCTCTGCTTTATAGACGATTTTAAATAACATGTTGAGAATAGTAAGAATTCGCTGTAACTTTTCGAAAAGTTATGCGTCCTAACCATGATTTGCTAAAAGATGAATACCAAGGAGTACAACCTTTGCGTGGACCTATATGCTGATAATGTTTATCGCTTTATTCTTAAAAATATTAAGGATGAAGATAAGGCGAAGGACGTTGTACAGGATTCCTTTGAAAAATTGTGGGTTAAAGTTGGTGAGGTTTCCTTTGAGAAATCGAAACCGTATCTTTTTAGCATTGCTTACCACACAATGATTGACTTAATTCGAAAGGAGAAACGGCTCGTTGGAATGGAGGCGGCTCCTTCGGAAGATATGTCACACAGCGAACATTACTCTGACATTAATGAGCTGCTTCACCGAGCGGTTCAACAGCTTCCGGAAATTCAGCGCAACGTAATTTTGCTGCGGGACTATGAGGGTTATTCATACGAAGAGATAGGTGAAATAACGGGGTTAAACGAATCACAGGTAAAGGTTTATATTTACAGAGCAAGGGTTTTTCTTAAAACATATATTGGGAGTTTGGAGACGGTAATATAGTTGCTATGGCTAACATTAATCGACATAACTATAGTACAAAGTTGATTGACTTTTCGGAGGGACGGCTCTCCGAAAGGGATGCCGATGAGCTATTCGCCTTTATGGAGGAGAATCACGATCTGCTGGATGAATACCTCTCGATGAGCAATGCTGTTATGCCAATTCTTTCGCAAGGAAAAGATGTTTTTATCGAAAAAGTGCGATTGAAAAAGGTTGTTTTTGAGGGCGAAGAGTTTGATGAGTTTTCCTGGCTTTGTGTTGCGCGTCTCGAAGGTGACGCCTCAACTTCTGAATTGTCTGAACTTAAAAGGATATGTGAGAAACCGGTTGGACTTTCAAACGAAGCGGCGTTGTTCAATAGGGTCAAACTTTTACCAGAGAACATTACCTATCCCAATAAGAAATCATTATATCGTTTCGATATTGTTGGTAATCAGCGCCTCCGTTGGTATTATGCTGCGGCTTCCGTTGCTGCCGTGTTATTAATTTTTATGATTCCTGTTTGGAGAGATCATCAACAGGTGAGCGTGATTGCCAGGACCTCAGCCCCTATTGAGCAGAACTTGGCTATAAAATTGTCGTCAAAGTCTAGTTCTACTGAAGTTCATGTAGACAATCGTTTGGCCATTAATCGTTCTCAATCTAGCGCTTTGAAGATTCGTTCAACACGAGTGAATGGATTGAACATGGCGGAAGCATCTCAACCTAAACTTGAAAGGAAGGCGGTTGCAAGGTCCATCATCGAGGTTGCAGAACTTAATCCAATAAGGCCAAAGGTGGTGATTAATAATCCAAACCTTTCGGTGATGACCCCCAGGTTAATAAAAATTCGTCCGATAGTGGTAAAATCAACTCCTTCTAATTACCTGACCGTTGGAGAATTCCTTGCGGAGAAGGTTTCGGATGCCGCGGGGGTTGACCAGAAGCAGGTTAAAAAGGCTAGAGGGGAAGCGCGTGCATGGGAGTATGCTCAAGCAGGCATCAGCGGAATTGCTCGAATTTTTGGCTTCCCTCTAAAAGTTGATAAACAATATGATGCAGAAGGTAATCTCAAAAAAATCAGCATCGATACAAAGTTACTCGCGGTTTCAAAAACTTTATAGCCCCAATACATTACTTTTTCTATAGCCATAAATTCACTTGAGAGGCAAGAAAATATTTTACTCTGTAACTTTTAATGGTGGTTGTGCGTCGCACGGATAAATACAGAACAATTAAAACTAATTGCTATGAAAACAAAAATCGTTACTTTAATAATCAGCTTAGTTGCAGTTACTACATGTGTTGTTGCACAAGATAATCCACAAGCAACCTTAAATAGGCTGGAGGGCAAGGACACAACACTTTTTGTTCCGCAAAACAAGCACGACACATTGGATTTATCCACCAACATTGCAACTATATCTAGCAAGTCGGATACCACCAAAATTAAGTTTGGTAAAAAAGTGCTCACCGTGATCGATAAAGGAAACAACACCTCCGTTGAGATCACGACCATTGGTAAGGATAAGGATAAAAACGTTGACTGGGATAATGAGTTCTGGAATAGGAGACACAACAAAGGCTTTGAACCGCATTGGGCCGGTGTGGAGCTGGGGTTAAACGGCCTCCTATCAAGCAGTAAATCCATGAGTTTAAAAGGTGATGATGCAATTATGGATCTAAATTCTGGTAAATCCATAAACTTCAATCTTAACTTTTTAGAGTATGCAGTTCCTTTTGCTCACCAGCATATGGGTATCGTAACTGGGATGGGGTTGGAAGTGAATAATTTTCGCCTAAGCAACAACATTAGCCTTATGAAGAATGATGCTGGTGTTACGGTTGCCGACAGTAGTTACATTAATGGTGGCGTAAATCTAACTAAGTCGAAGCTCACTATGTCCTACCTCACCATCCCACTATTGCTGGAGTTTCAGGTTCCTTCTGGGAAGGATAAGTTTTACATTTCAGGAGGCGTTATCGGTGGGGTTAAGCTGGGTTCTCATACAAAGGTTGTTTACCAGTCTGGCGGACAAAAGCAGAAGGATAAGAACAGAGATGACTACAATTTAGCCACCCTTCGGTACGGATTTCATGCAAGGATAGGATATAGATTTATCAATCTTTACGCAACCTACTATCCCGTTTCATTATTTGAAAAAGATAAGGGCCCCGAGGTATACCCATTCAATATAGGCCTTGTGCTTCTAGGTTTTTAATAATTAACAACATACGCTTACTAAAAGCAGGGTTGTCTCACGAGAGAAACCCTGCTTTTGTTTTTGCTATTTCGTATATTGGGGGTTGTTAACCTACCAATATGAAAAAGTTTATACTCCTTTTCTCTGCTCTGTTAGTTTTTGCCAATCTGGTTGCTCAAACCGACAGCTTAAAAAAATTATTATTAGACAACATCCCAGACACCACAAAGATAAGTGCTCTTTTTGAACTGTCGCAAATCTATAGGGACAGCGGCGGTGTTGGAATGCAATACATGCACCTGGCCCTTGACCTTGCAACTGACATCGATGACATAAAGTTAATAGGGTTGGCCTACCATAAGATAGGATATTTTCATTTTTGTAAAGGTGATTTTCAGAAGGCGATAGATAGCTACAAGCAGGCATTATCGGTCTTAAACCCAGAAACCAATGCTAGAGAAATGGCCGATGTTAATAATGATTTGGGATTGGTCTACAAATCGATGGGTAATTACGATGTAGCGCTCTCATGCTTTATTGCTGCGTTAGATGAATACACAAAAGCTTCTAATCCGAAGGGAATTGGCATGGCCAACAACAACATAGGGCAGATATACTATTTCCAAAACAACTTTAAACTTGCCATCGCATACTTTGAAAAGTATGCTGATTTTGCCCGCAAAAATCCGAATAAGCTCTTTTTGGCTGGAGCCGAAAATAACATTGGGGGTGCATATTCTGAAATGGGGAGTTTGCCACAGGCGCTTTTCCACTACCAGTTTGCTCGCCACATATACGACTCTTTGGGAAGCCGATTTGGGGTTGCAATCCTTGATGACAATATAGGAAGCATTTTATATAAGTTGGGAGATTTTAAGCTAGCACTTGCAAAACATCTCTCCTCTTACCACTTGTTTAAGGAGTTTGGGATGAAGGAGCGAATGATATATTCAGAAAATAATCTTGGACTCGATTATATGGGATTGGGGAGATACCAGCAAGCCGAGAAATCGATGAAGGAAGCTCTTTCACTCGCCATTCAAATTGGGCAAAGCGAATCTCAGGAAGTGATTTATGAATCGCTATCAACACTTTATCTTAGGACCAAGAATTATTCACTCGCGCTAGATGCCTACAAATCATATACAGCGATGAAGGATTCCATAAGCGGAACAGAGACACAAAAACAGATTGCAGAAATACAAACTAAGTATGAGTCGGTTAAGAAGGAGCAGGAGTTGCTAAAACAACAAATTCAAATTCGAAATCAAAAGCGCATGCTACTCTTTGGTGGCCTTACTTTAGTTGGATTTGCCATACTTTCGATCTTGCTTATAACTGAAAACCAAAAGAAGAGACGGCTTTTTAATGCACTGTTACGTGAGCAGCGAAAAATTACCGAAAGCATTACTTACGCTAGTAAGATTCAATCAGCAGTTCTACCTCCAACAGAATTAATAAGGCAGCATTTCCCTAACCACTTTATCTTTTTTAAACCACGCGATATTGTTAGCGGCGATTTTTACTGGTTCTCAGTGAACAAGAATAGAATTTATTTTGCCGCAGTTGATTGCACAGGTCATGGCGTTCCTGGGGCCTTTATGAGCATGCTGGGATTTACCATACTTAACCAAATTGTTTCCGAAGGTCCGGATTTAACTCCTTCGCAAATACTCGATAAACTCAGGCTGGATGTAAAACAGGCTCTTCATCAAAAGGGTAGTATGAATGAACCGCACGACGGAATGGATATTGCCTTATGTGTGTTTAATACCAGTGATTCAACGCTACAGTTCTCAGGGGCCCACAATCCTCTTTACCTCATCCACCAAGGTGAGTTGGTAGAATATGCTGCCGATTTAATGCCCATAGGACATGCCGGCAAGTTTGAATCTCGATTGTTTACAAATCATGTGATTCAACTGGCCAAGGGTGACTTAGTTTATCTTTTTTCAGATGGCTATGTTGACCAATTTGGTGGCCTAGATGGGCAAAAATTTAAACGCTCACTCTTTAGAAAAACCTTGCTTTCAATCCACAAGGAACCAATGGATGTGCAGAAACGGCTACTTGGAGAAACCTTAGATTCATGGAAGTCTGACAACGAGCAGGTTGATGATATTTTG
>DATKTT010000102.1:0-2757 GCA_035530955.1 Williamwhitmania sp.
TTTGCAAGCGAATCAATGGAGTAATGGGTGAGTTCAGGGTTATTGTATAGCGCAGGATAGCCATGCTTCACCTCTACCTTGCACTGCGCACCATGAGCCTTAGCAATGTTCACTGCCACCTCGGTAATAACTTGATGAGCAGTAGCGCGCCATGTTTCATCAAACGTGCGAAAGGTTCCTTCCACCAAAACTTCATCGGGAATAACGTTGGTGGCCCCATTGGCTACGACCTTCCCAAAGGAGAGCACCGTTGGAATCCCGGCTGGAGCCCGTCGGCTCACCACCTGCTGTAGTGAAACAATGATTTCGGCGCTGGCCAAAACCGTATCGGTAATGGTGTGTGGTAGTGCCGCATGTCCACCTCTGCCGGTAACCTTGAGGTATATCTCATCACCGGAGGCCATATACCAACTTGGACGAAATCCAAATTTACCAACTGGTAGATCGGGGTCTACGTGCAGGGCAAACATGGCCTTTGGCTTGAACTTGTCAAAAAGTCCCTCCTCTATAATCTTTTTTGCACCACCGGGAATCATCTCCTCTCCAGGCTGAAAAAGCAGCAGGACGTCGTAATTCATCTGCTTTTTGTGCCCTAGCAGCAGCTCCGCTGCACCCAAAAGGCACGATGTATGGAGGTCGTGACCACAGGCGTGCATCACCCCTGCAACCGATGAGGCAAAGGGCAATCCCGTTGCCTCAGTCACGGGTAATGCATCCATGTCTGCTCGCAAAGCAATTACCTCGGCATTTGGCTTTCCACAGCGAACAATACCATAAACGCCGGTACCGGCAATCGGATGGTGCTCAATGCCCAAACCTTTCAGCCGTTCCATTATCAGAGCAGAAGTTGAGAACTCCTCAAAAGAGAGCTCCGGGTGCTGGTGTATCTCCCGCCGAGTTTTCGTCATGTTCGGCAATAGCTGCCGTGCTGCTTTCTGCAATTCATCTGCACTTATCATGGTCACTTTTTTTCAGAAACAATAAAAACCATGCTGCCACTCCACCTTCATAAGGTCGTAAACAACACGCCAAGTTAACAATTGCTCCGCACTTATTAAAAATCGGTGCTCAACGAGAAGTAAAAAATTCGTGGCTGCCTTACGCCAGAATCTACACCCCAAGCCCAGTCAAACCGCATAAAGTAACCCAATATTTTGCTTCGAACTCCAAATCCATAACCATATACAATGGGGTCGAGGTTCGTTTCCACCTCCACCGTAATGGTTCCCTTCTGCTCGGTGCGCTTATCGTAGCCATTCTGTCCTCCATAAGGATTCAAACCCGTCCAAGCCGAGCCAATATCACCAAAGAGGCATACCTGCAGATTGTCCCAAAACCCTGAGTTGAGCGACCGATTGGCAAAGTATCGCACAAATGGCCAGCGAACCTCGTTGTTGATCACGGCAAAGCTATTGCCGTTTCTTACATTTTGCGGGAAACCGCGCAGGTTGGTTGCCAACGTCTGAAAGGCATAGGAAGCCTCCTGCTTCACCGGAATATTATTGTTGAAGGTGGGAACGGTGCTGCTAAAGTTTATCCAATTATCCACACTTCCTAGGTAGTAAACCAACCTAGCCTTGCCAAACGAGGTTGAGGTGGCGAACCGCCAAGCAAAAATAAGATCACGGTGAATCTTTTCGTAGTGGCGAAAATCGAAGCCAATCACGTGTAAATCGGGATTATTTCCATTGACCTGCACGTATGATTCTTCAAAAAACTTATAGCGTGTGCCATACAAAATGTTGAGCCCGCGACGGATGGTATTGTCAAAGATGTATTCAAACTTTACACCGCCCCATAGCTTATTGGTGTTAGGCGCACCAAGCGTTTGGTAGTCGGTTGCCAGCATAACCTGCCTATCGTGCCTTAAGGTAAAGGTGGTCCTAAAGGCTGAAACCTGTGTAAATGGATACTTCAACGCCAGAAGAAGCTCATGGGAGTGCACCTTCTCAATATTGGTAGCTGTCTCGTTCTTAAAGGCCTGCCTATGGAAAACCAGCTGCTTATCCCATCGCCCCTTCAGGTTCTCGAAGCTGAGCAGATACTCATTGCTGGCAAAATCGCTGGCAAAGCTAACGCCTGCAACCAATCGGTAATCTTCAAACAGGTCGCGCGTACCAATTTTGAAGAGCACATTCAATCCCGGGTTGAAGTAAACAGCTCCTCCGGTATAGGGCTGATAAGATGCATTCAGAAACCCAAAATCGATTTGGCTAACAAGCGAGTGTGGGTAAAAGGTAGTGTGGTAAACATGTAACCTCTTCCGCTCCACGCTATCAGCCTCCGGACGTTGAATGTAGAAGTTATCACCATACTTTCGGGCAAAGTAGCTGTTCAATTTCTCGTCCTCAAACACGTAGCTATTCACATCTACTTTTGCGTTGTCAGCAGGGGCATTGGCTTGCTCCACGCTATCGGCAACTGTCATGGGAATTACCACCATGGGTGGAGTTATGGCTGCAATGCTATCCTGCTCATGCTCCTTTTTTTGCTCCTCTGCCTCAAACACCGTTGGACGTAAAGGCTTTACAGAAAAGTTATCAAGTTCGCTACCCGCTTCATCAAGATAGGTTTTGGTTAAACCATCCTGCATTACCACCTCTGCGTAGGTTGATCGTGCGGGGTTAAAATCGAATGAAGATATCCAGCCTTTGTAGTTGCTTTGTGGTGCCACATGCATTAGATAACGGTAGTGAATTGCCGTGTCGACGAAGCTAACTAAGCTATCCTCCTTGCCTACATACCAGTTGTTAATGC
>DATKTT010000103.1:0-23528 GCA_035530955.1 Williamwhitmania sp.
CTCGCGAACATCTTCCCGTTAGGAAGCATGGTGCTCTGTGTTGCCCGGACTTTCCTCCATTTTTTCAAACAGCGGTGAAGCTGCTCTCTGGCAATTACAAATTAGAAACTACTTTAACATTACTAAGGTTGCACCATAACCATATTCTTTGAATGATGCATCCTGATATCTCAACTTTGCATAGGTTGTATCCAGCAGCTTTCTTAGTTCAAACTTCAGCTTGCCATTTCCAACTCCATGAATAAATACTATTCTTTTCACTTTTGACTTGATTGCTCCTTCTAAGGAGGTAGTGAACCGTGCCAATTGGATATCCAAAATCTCTTTTGATGAGAGCGTTGAATAATCATCAACCAGTTCCTCAATGTGCAGATCAACCTCCTCCATCTCTGTAATCACAACCTTATTAGCATTGGATTGTGTCGTTGCCGATTTAGGTAGGAGCATTGCCTCTTTAATCTTCTCCGGTTCAGGAAATTCAACGGGATCCTTCTCAGTAAGTTTCACCAACATCGCTTTTTCATCGAAAAAGTCATTCACTACATAAGCTCCTGGGCGCAACAATTTCACTGATGATATGCTGATATTAAACTGCTCAGCTGGCTTTAATTTAAACTCCTTATTCTTAAAAAATAGGAGTTGAAAATTCAACGCAATGCCTTGTGGCAAATCAGTTTGTGAAACAACTCCAAGTAACAGTTTCGTATCAGGTTCAAGCATTCCTGCACCCAAAGGCTGTAAGCGATTATTTGTCTCCGCCCTTGAAATAACATAATAGGCCCGATATGAACCATCATTTATCAAGAACATGCTCATCTTACCATCTGTTGGATGAACCGAATTTTCTGGAACAAGTGCCAACAATAGTGCAATACTTTCACCATCAGGATCCTTATCTCCTTCTAATTGGGAAGAAGAGTTGCTTTCAGGTTCCACAATTTTGGAAACTGACAATGTTTCAGGCCTCCCTCCTTTGTTCAATAAGGATTCTTTTGTATCCGATATTGCATTTCGGTTATTTTGATTTTTATTGGTCTCATTGGAAAGAATAAGGTCACTAATTAGGCAAGGTAAATCGAATCCATCTTCGGTTTCAACCAGAACCTGATTGTTTCTCAATATCTTAACTACTGTTCCCTCTCCAACTTCGTTGAGAAACTTCACTCTCGCACCTACACTTAACTCCATGATATTTTCCCTTCGTGTTTACAACTTCTTAAGTTTGCAAAAATAGTTAATTTTGCTCCACAAAAAATGTATTATTCCTATTATACCCAAACACGTGCAATTTATTCCTGTTGACATTGACAATTACACCTATCAACTACCTGAATCACGAATTGCAAAATTCCCAGTTGATGATAGAGATAAATCTAAGCTGCTCATCTACAAAGGTGGAAATATTGAAGATGACCAATTTGCTAACATACCGAACCTACTTAAACAAAAGGTATTTATCTTTAATAACACAAAGGTCATTAAAGCACGGCTTCTCTTTAAACGCGCAACAGGCGCTACCATTGAGGTATTCTGCCTTGAGCCAATTCAGCCTGTTGACTATCAGGAGATGTTTGGCTCCACAAAGCCAGTTGCATGGAAGTGCATCGTTGGAAATCTCAAGAAGTGGAAGGAGGAAACACTATCAATGCCGCTAACTATCGGCCATGATACCATTAAACTTGAGGTTTGTAAGGAAGAAACTCTTCCAGAAGGGCTAATTATCCGATTTTCGTGGGATAACATCAATGTAAGTTTTGGACAGGTTCTTGAAGCAGCAGGTGCCATTCCAATACCACCTTACCTAAACAGAAAGGAAGAAACGATTGATGAGACGAGGTATCAAACTGTATATTCAAAATGGGAAGGTTCCGTTGCTGCACCTACAGCAGGACTGCACTTTACTGAATCGGTTATTCAACGGCTTAAACAGAGTGGCTCTCAAATGGTTGAGTTGACACTTCATGTTGGTGCTGGAACGTTTAAACCAGTGAAAGCGAGTTCGATTAGCGAGCACACCATGCATAGTGAGCACTTTTCGGTACCCCTTGAATCATTGGAGGTGATTAAGAAGAGCATAGGGGATATTATAGCTGTTGGAACTACTTCGGTTAGAACACTTGAGTCCCTATACTGGATCGGGGTAGGCATGATAAATAGTGCAGGCAACAACCGTTCCTTTCACCTCAAACAGTGGGATGCATATCAACTTGTGGATACTATTCCGGCGGCTACAGCAATTGATGAGCTAATCTCATTTTGTAAATCCGAGGGTATTACCCATTTTGATGGTTCAACTCAAATAATGATCTCACCAGGTTATAAATTTCGTTTGATCAATGGTATGATAACCAATTTTCACCAGCCACGTAGTACCTTACTGTTGCTTATCTCAGCATTTATTGGAGATGATTGGAAAAAGGTATATCAGCATGCAATGGATAATGGCTATAGGTTCTTGAGCTATGGTGATTCTTCGTTGCTCCTTCCAGCCAGTGTCGAATGATATTAATTATAACGGACATACCCTCAATTCGCAACACATTACAGGCTGGTTCATAGTTATTTGTAAAATAAATTAGCATTATGGTTAATATTAGCAAAACAATGTGGCTACCCACATCTAAAAAGGAGATTGAATCGCTCGGGTGGGAACAACCTGACGTTATTCTATTCTCTGGCGATGCTTATGTTGACCATCCTTCGTTTGGCATTGCAGCAATAGGCCGAATTCTTGAGCATGCTGGTTTTAAGGTTGCCATTGTTCCCCAACCAAACTGGAGGGACGACCTTCGTGATTTTAAAAAACTTGGGCCACCACGCCTTTTCTTTGGAATTTCCTCGGGGGCCATGGACTCCATGGTCAACCATTACACTGCCAACAAACGCATCCGAAGCAATGATGCCTACACACCAAATGGTCAAGCTGGCTTTCGGCCCGACTATGCGGTATCCATTTACAGCAACATACTTAAGCAAATCTACCCTGAAATACCAGTCGTCATTGGCGGAATAGAATCTTCACTTCGACGACTTACACACTATGACTACTGGTCAGACTCCTTGATGCCATCCATTCTCTATCAGTCCAAGGCCAACATGTTGGTTTATGGAATGGGGGAAAAAGCTATTGTGCAAATTGCAAGATTACTAGATGCGGGTACCCCTATTGAATCAATCACCGCTATTCCTCAAACTGCCTTTATCTCAGCAGAGGAATCCAAAGGTGATAACTATGTTAAGCTCCACTCCTTCACGGAATGTATTGAGAGTAAAACTAAGTTCGGGCAAAATTTTGCTCTCTTTGAAACAGAGTCTAATAGAGTTTCTCCAAGCAACTTGATTGAAGAAGGACCTGACGGTTTTGTTGTTGTGAATGCTCCATTCCCAATAACTACAACAGAGGAGTTGGACTCCTATCACAATCTTCCTTTCACCTACCTGCCTCACCCCCGCTATGATGGAAAGGGAGCGATTCCGGCATACGAGATGATAAAAACATCAATTAATATACATCGCGGATGCTTTGGTGGTTGTTCTTTTTGTACTATTTCGGCTCATCAAGGAAAGTTTGTTACAAGTAGATCACAGAAATCTATCATTGATGAAATAAACAAGATTAAGGAGTTGCCCGATTTCAAGGGATACCTTTCTGATCTTGGTGGACCATCGGCCAACATGTACATGATGAAGGGAAGGGACCTAGCCCAATGTGAAAAGTGTCGACGCCCCTCCTGCATCTTCCCAAAAATCTGCAAGAACCTGAATACCTCCCATCGTCCACTCCTCGATCTCTACCACAACGTTTCAAAAATTGCAGGCATAAAAAAAGCATTCATTGGCAGCGGAATACGTTACGATCTTTTCTTAACTGACGGGGTTGGTGATCCATCTGAAAATTATGAATACTTGAAGGAGGTAATTCTGCATCACACCTCCGGACGGTTAAAGGTGGCTCCTGAGCACACCGCCACTTCGGTATTAAAAAGAATGCGAAAGCCGGAATTTGGACTTTTTGAGAAGTTGGATAAGGAGTTTAATAGAATCAATCGTTCAGCCGGGGTAAACTTTCAGCTAATACCATACTTTATTTCAAGTCATCCGGGGTCCACAGAACAAGAGATGAAGCAGCTCGCTGATTCCACACGAAGTCTTAACTTCAAACTTGAGCAGGTTCAGGATTTTACGCCTACGCCCATGACCTTATCGTCAACAATATTCTATACGGGAGTTGATCCCTACACGGGCGAAAAAGTTTTTGTAGCTAGAAGTCAGGAGGAAAAGCTACGACAACGGGACTACTTTTTTTGGTATAAGAAACCAGAGACAGGTAGATCAATAAAACCTAGCAATACGATTAAGAATAGGTACAAAAAAAGATAGAAGAGGTTTAAAACTCTTCTATCTTCAGGAAGTTATACCTTCTGTTTATGCGGCGCCTAATGAGGTTCCGATAAGGAATACAGCAGCAAGTGAAATAATGGCATACAGTTCAGGGAATACAGCAAGAATAAGTGTGTTACCAAATACCTTGTGTCCATTACCAATAGCAGTAATACCATTTGCACAAACCTGGCCTTGACGAATTGCCGAAATTAGACCAACAGTGCCCATTGCCAACCCCGCACCAAATATAGCGGCGGCTTGAAACCACGTAATGGAAGGTACGAGAAAATTTTTCAACATAAAGTAGCCAGTAAAGCCATAAAGCCCCTGCGTTCCAGGAAGAGCGCTTAAAACAAGAAAATTACCAAAAGCGCTACTCTCCTTTTTGAGTGCTCCAATGGATGCACTTCCAGTAATAGTTACCCCAAGGGAACTACCTACTCCCGAAAGAATGACCATAAGTGCAATTCCGATGTAAGCAAAAATGATTGGTCCCATAATTATTAGTTATAAAAGTTAACGTTTAATAGGTTAATTGTTCTTTTTAAAAGGATTGTAAAGCGTACCACCCCCAGTAAAGTTGGCGTTTTTATAGAACTCCACAAAAGTAAGACGCATTGGATGCACGAGTGCACCAAGCCCTCCCATGAAAAGGTTTATTGAATGCCCAACTACTAAAATTAAAACAATGACGATTTGCTTTACAATAATAATATCGGGAGCCATACCGAAGGCAAGGCTGTTATACACACCTCCCAAAATTGCTCCCGAAAGAGAGAGTGCAAACAATCGAATGTAGGAAAGGACATCACCTAACAAACCAGTAGCCATGTTGTAGCTATCCCAAATTCCCAATCCAAAATTGAGAAATGGATTTTTGCCAGGGCTATTGAAGAAAAAGATGGCAATCCCTGTAACAGCTGCCACAATTAGGTGAAGATTTCCCCAAGGCTTGAGCATCGGAACAATACCTCCCAATGCATAGCATGCCGCTGTAAATGAAATAAAAACGAACCATCCAATTGTAGAAACAGCATACCACCAGTTATGCTGCTTGGCAAGATTAAAGGCTTTGATGGCCATGCCAAACAAAATCTGAACTGCCCCAACCATCAATGCTAAGCGAAACAACTTTTGCGAATCGAGCATAATGTTATGCAGGCTGCTGGCCCATCCCAAGTTAAGTTTTAAAAGGTCAACACCAAATAGGGTGCCTGTGATAACACCAAAAATTATGGTTGCTAAACCAAGCCACTGTATGAGCGACATTATGGGCCTTAAGTCAGCCTTAACCCTGGATTTTAAAATGGTAGCTGCTAATATTAATATTACGCCATACCCAGCATCGGCCAAACAAAAGCCGAAGAACATCATAAAGAAGGGAGCAAAGAAGGAAGTTAGGTCTATTTCATTATAGACAGGCAATGAGAATAGAGCACCAATTGGTTCGAATAACTTTGCGAAGCGATTATTCTTCAACAATATTGGGGGATTATCTTCAACTTTTCCTTCCTCAGCAAGATAGTATACTCCATTTGCTTCGGCAAATTCCTCTATTACTTTCCTTTGCTCAGTTGGTGCCCATCCCTCTAGCAACATAACTTTCTCATCGGCTTCAAGAAGGGTGTCATCCCAAACCTTTTGAATAACTAAAGAATTCTGGACTTTCGCCATTTCCTTCTCGAGCAATTCCTTTTGACTAGCCATGGAACTATACTCAGTCACAATGTGATCCAGCTGTTGCCGGATGAGAGCTAACTCTTCCGTTTTTTCAGAAAATGAAGCAACGGGAGGTTTCATCTCGATGGCCTCATGAATTATGGCATCACCCTCCTGATAAACGGCGACAAAGTACACGGTGCCTTCGATGCGAGCAATTTCCTCAATTGGAAACTCCCGAAACCAATCGGAATTAAAACGCTTTTCTGCAATAGAGTAATACTTCAATGTGAGACCAAGAGAGGTAAGCCTATTGAGATCGGAGGCAGAAAAATCGCCCCACGGACGAACATCCTTCAGCTCCTTTTCAACTCTTTTTTCTTGGTTTTCAAGTTGCTCATTCTCCTTGCGAATTGCGGTTAACCTTACCAGAAAGTCGTCGAGTGAAAACTCCTTCAAATTATTTTGTACCGAAGCTTGTTTACCCTCCAAGAAAGAGATTGCACCTTTAAGCTGGGCAATCAAATCTAGAAAGTTCTTCTCCTTCTCGCCAATATGCTGGTGCTTTTCCGACACATGTATCAACCCCATATTTTGGAGGTTCTCCAAAAAATTCGGATACTCTTGGTGGTATACCAGAAAAGCAAATTTGGTCATCGGGATAATCATTGCTCGTCCTCCACAATCTCGTAACGTTTCTTAACAATCTTTTGAGCCGATTTAGAAAGGTTTTCTTCATCTTCAAGAAAACGCTTTATCTTGCGAATAGCCTCTTCATACCCGGGGATCTGAACCTTCTCATACAGGTTTACCTTCTGAGTTGTTTTCTTTCGGGCAAAGTCAAGTAGCTTCATTTTCTCAAGGTAAAACTCTCTCTCAATGCCAATGTAGGCTAAATCTTGTAATATTTTTATTCCATCAGTGAACCAGAATGGTTTGGAAAAAACATTAAACTCCTTCACCGTAAAGATAACATCCTCAAGAATTGGAATTTTAACACCTGCAATTTTAACAACCCTAAGGTTAACGTCCTCAACCGTAATCAATCCTGGCTCAAACTCACCCCACAAGCCAACCATAAAGTCATATTCAGCCATTTTTCGGATCAACTTGTTGCTCAGATCCTCGGCAATTGTCTTGGCTTTTTTTACTTCAAGGCGGAGGGCCGATTCCTTATTTTTAATGGTAGGAAGAGCCCTTACCCTGATTTTAAGTTGCTTGTTAAGGTCGTTAAGTGAAGTTTTATTAAACTGAAACTTTATTGCCATAGCAATTAATTTGTGAGGTTAATAAACCCAGCACGGTTATTTACCCTGCCAGTACTTTTCAACCAATTCTGCCTTAATACCAACCTCTGCCTTGGAGAAATAGGTACCAAAAAGTTCCCATCCAGTGTTGAGCATGGTTTCAATGTCCACGTTAACATCAATAGCAAGCAAGCGCTCAGAGTATGCTTTGGCATACTTCAACGTACGCTCATCATAGTCGGTAAGGTCAAAACCATTTTCCAACTTGGTTTTCGCGTTGGCTGCATCGGCATAAAGACGCACTGCCGCGTTCATAACCTGTGGATGATCCTCACGCGTTTTCTTTCCAATTACAAGCTGTTTTAAGCGTGATAAACTTCGAAAAGGATCCACAATAACTTTACCAGTGTCGGAATCGGAGCGTAAAAAAAGTTGCCCCTCAGTAATATAGCCAGTATTATCAGGAATTGCGTGGGTAATATCGCCACCATTCAAGGTTGTAACTGCAATAATAGTTATGGAACCGCCTTCTGGAAACTGCACTGCCTTCTCGTAAATACGTGCTAGGTCAGAGTAGAGCGAGCCGGGCATACTGTCCTTTGAAGGAATCTGGTCCATACGATTCGACACAATACTGAGAGCGTCGGCATAGAGGGTCATGTCGGTAAGCAGCACGAGAACCTTCTCATTCTTGTCTACGGCAAAGTATTCGGCGGCAGCAAGCGCCATATCTGGTATAAGCAAACGCTCAACGGGTGGATCGTCCGTAGTATTTACGAAGCTTACAATACGATCGAGCACGCCAGCATTGTCGAACACATTTTTAAAGAAAAGGTAATCGTCGTTTGAAAGGCCCATTCCCCCAAGGATAATTTTATCGGCCTTAGCTCGAAGTGCAACCATGGCCATAACCTGATTGTATGGCTGATCGGGATCGGCAAAGAATGGAATCTTCTGTCCAGATACAAGTGTATTATTCAGGTCAATCCCCGCAATACCCGTTGCAATAAGTTCAGACGGTTGCATACGACGAAGCGGATTCACCGAAGGGCCTCCCACTTCTCTATACTCTCCCTCAATTTCCGGTCCATCACCAATTGGCTTTCCATAGGCATTGAAGAAGCGACCAGCCAAATCATCGCTAACGGTCAACTTTGGTGGCTCACCAAAAAATATCACTTCGGTATTGGTTGCAATACCTTCGGTTCCTGAAAAAATCTGAAGCGTAACTAAATCGCCCATAATTTTCACTACCTGGGCCATTTTCCCTCCAACCAGCGCTAACTCTTCATTGGAAACCCCCTGAGCTCGTAGCGTGCAGGTGGCCTTGGTAATACCTGTTATTTTGGTATATATTCGCTGAAATGCTTTTGTTTCCATTCCTAAGCCCTTCTTTCGTTTAGCATAGTGTTAAGCTCCTTTTCATAATTAGCAAATTGCTCCGACTCAAACTCCGAATAGTTCATTTGTCTGAGAGTATTGATAAGGTTCTTATAGTAGGTGGTACAATCCTCGAAATTTTCAAAACTAAAAGACTGACGAGAAATATTCATTACCAAATTCAGCATATATTTTTGACGATTTAGAGGACAAGACTGGTCGATCTTATCAAATCCATCCTGCTGAAGTATAATAAAGTCAATTAATTCTGACTTCCAAAATTTATCATGGTAGTCAATTGGAACGCTATCATCACCTAAAATATTGATCTGTTCGTAGGCTTCCTTGCCTCTCCGAACTAAATTCTTAGCCTCCAAAACTAGGTCAACCCAGTTATCCTGAATTTTTGTGTTTAAATACTCAATGATTTCAGGGTATTCAAGATATTTAGAGTAGCTGTCGAGTGGGTCTATAGCGGGGTAACGTTTAGAGTCGGCTCGTTGCTGTGAAAGTCCGTAGAAACAACGCGCTACCTTCTTTGTGGACTCAGTAACTGGTTCTTTCAAGTTACCACCCGCCGGAGAAACTGTTCCGATAAAAGTTACAGAACCACTTGATCCATTATTAAGGTATACAAAACCTGCGCGAGCGTAGAAGTTTGAAATGATAGCCGGAAGATCCATTGGAAATGCATCGGGGCCTGGCAACTCCTCCAAACGGTTTGACATTTCACGAAGTGCCTGGGCCCAACGTGAGGTGGAGTCAGCTAACAACAAAACCTTCAATCCCATTGACCGGTAGTATTCACCAATAGTCATGGCAGTGTAAACTGAAGCTTCACGAGCAGCAACGGGCATGTTTGAGGTATTGCAGATAATAGTGGTTCGTTCCATTAACTTTCTGCCTGTTCTTGGATCTTCAAGGTGCGGAAATTCCACAAACATCTCCACAACTTCATTAGCACGTTCACCGCATGCTGCAACAATAATCATGTCGGCATCAGCTTGTTTGGAAATGGCATGCTGTAGTACAGTCTTGCCACAACCAAAAGGTCCGGGAATAAATCCGGTACCGCCTTCGGCCATCGGATTGAAGGTGTCTATTGATCGAACACCTGTTTCCATAATTCGGAAAGGGCGCGGTTTATTCTTAAATGCCGTAATGGCAATTTTAACTGGCCACTTCTGAATCATTGTTACCGAATGTTCCTTCCCACTCTCGTCCACCAGCAGAGCAATCTCGTCAGTTATCTTATAGTTTCCAGCAGAAACGAGTTTTTTAATGGTATACTTTTCAGTGAACGTAAACGGAACCATGATTTTGTGCTTGAGCCAATTTTCGGTCACCTCCCCTAGCCAGTCACCGGCAGATACCTTATCTCCAATTTTTGCAATGGGGATAAAATCCCATACACTGTCATAATCTAAGGAGTCGGTATAATTTCCTCTTTGTAGAAAAATTCCATTCATCTTACCAAGGTCGTTTTGAAGACCGTCGTAATTTTTGGATAGAAGGCCTGGACCAAGCGTTGCTTCCAGCATATGCCCATCGAACTCTACTGAATCGCTAACCTTTAGGCCACGTGTGCTTTCAAACACCTGAACATAGGTCAATTTTCCATTCACCTTAATAACTTCGGCCATAAGCTTGGCCTCGCTATGTTGAATGTAGCAGATTTCGTTTTGGGCAACAGGACCATCAGCTTCTACAATAACTAAGTTGGAGATAATACCAACCACTTTCCCTTTTGTTTTCATATGTTGCCTATTCCGGTTTACAAAACACTATTGCTTAAAGCTGGACGATAGCTCAAAGCTTGATTTTAATTCATTCACTAAATTTTGAAATAGCACTTCGCCGTGCTCGCGGTCTAAACTAAGCCAACGAGAAACAATTGTGGCTTTAACAAAGAAGGCCATCAGCCACTGCAAGTTAAAGTAGTCGTATACTGCTAGATCTTCGGCAACCTGCCAGCGGAGTTGATCAAACTTCTTTTCGCGCTCGAGCAAGTTAAACTGCTCTACAATTTGGAAAACGCGCTCGATGTAGTCTATCTCTTTTTTTATTCCAAAATCGGGAGCAGTGCTTCTTGATAAAGTCTCTACAAGTTCTCCAGCACCAATTAATGATGAGGCTATGTCCTTTTTCTGATTTCGACATGCCAAGGCAGCCAGAATATTCCGAAAATCCCGATCGAAGGAGTACCAATTTCGAAGAAATGGGTTTGCACTCTTTTCCATTGCCTCGTAGAAAAGTGTCCAAAGGTATGCCTCAGGCGATTTTTTGGCCTCATCTTCAGTAACTTCCTCCTCCTCCTTGGGTAGCTGCGATTGGATATAGGTTTGCATAAACGGCGGCAAGTTGAGGTGCTCAATTGCCTCAATCATACCCTCTTCCGTAAAGTTACTCAGGGTATTGAATCGAACGCCACTTACACTTCTTACATAGAGTAAGTTCTCGATATCAAAAGGTCGAAATATCTCTGATAATAGATACCAATCATTCGGGTGAATATTCTCCTGAACTTCCTCCTTGAGGCGGTCAATGCTAAAGCCTTTATTTTCCAAATCCATTACGAGCTCAGGAAGGCCTGCCACAAGGTAGTAGTAATTCCTACCCATACTATTCCCCCCCAAAAAGAAGCTCGATTAGCCGTGGGCGCAGATATTCCTTGAATAGATTTTCAAAATCGGCATCGGTAAATGAGATGTAGTAGCCACCATCTTTTGGACCAATTTTGAAACCAGCATTAAAGTTAGCCTCAAACAAAATATTAACGCCCTGGTTTAGCTGCTTTCCGGCAACATCAGTAAAATAGCTGGCCAACTTTTTTTCCAACTCTTTTGGAAGAAGGAGGTCCAATTCGACCTTGGTAGCCTTATTTGGATTCCATGTGCTAATAGCTGTATTAACAATCTGCTTAACAAATTCAGCATCATTTACAGCACTACTAACTGCCGGGGTAACAACCTTTGCCGTTATAATGTTAACTAATTGTTGCTTAAAGGCATTAAGCATTTGCTTACCAGTTAGCTGAATCTCAGATTCTGAATTTTTCTTAAGTTCAGCTGCTTCCTTTTTTGTTTTAATCAGGAGTTGTTCTGCTTCCTTCTGAGCATCATTTAAAATTTGTTGTGCGTCGGCCTTAGCCTTTGCAACAATTTGATCCGCCTCCTGCGTTCCCTTGTTAACGCCTTCTTGGTAGATCTTTTCTGTTAACTCCTGAAGCTTGCTCTGCATACAAGTATCTCCTATGTTTGATAACCGAAAATCGGTTGGTTTACGTATAAATTATTGGCCGATGTAAAGATGTTAATCTCCTAAGTTCTATGTGCCATATTTTCACTACCTTTTACACCGAATGTTGCAAAAATAGAAATTATGGGAACAAAAACAACTGACAAAAATTGGCTTTCCCCCATTGTAAGACATTGTTACTATTATAATGCTGTTGACCTTGATGTTACAACATCGTTAATTTATACTAAAAGCATAAAGCCATGACTGAACATAAAAAAAACAAGATTTTAGTCAGCATTGACTTCCAAGAAGAATCATATGCCGCATTGAAGCAAAGCTATCAGGTCGCAAAGTTTCTGAAAGCAGAACTAGTCCTACTGCATGTATTTGAACTTCCCGATATTTTACACTCCTTTTTTGTAAAGAATGAAGATCTTGTGATGCTTACAGCCGAGACAGTCACCAAGCTCGCTAACCTTGCTACCAAAGCAGAAGAAGAGTCCGGCTTAAAGGTTTCCACTCGATTTGAAACAGGAAAGGCCTATGCAAAGATTGTGGAAATTGCTAAAGAAGTTTGTGCTCGTCTCATTATCATGGGTACAAGTAATACCAAACAGCGATATAAAATGGGCTCCAATACCATACATGTTGTTGCAAGCGCACCTTGCCCCGTAATTACGTTAAAGAGTTCTGAGCATCGGATTGATTTCAAGCACGTGGTAATGCCGCTTGACCTTACCAAACCGACAGCAGAACAAACCGCAATGGCAGTTGCACTTGGTCGATACTTCAATTCCACGATTCATATTATATCAGTGCTTACGGGAGGCATCTTTCTGCACAGGAGTCGGATTTATAGTAAGATGCTGCGCGTTGAAAAGGAGCTGACAAAGCAAGGCATTGCCACAAAGTTAAAGCTCTACCCAAAAACCTCTACACCTACATACAAACTTATTTTAAAGTATGCAACCGACCACGACATTGACCTTATAATGCTGCTTGCCCGACAGGATTCGTCTCCCACTGACCAATATCTTGGAGCTGTGGCACAGCACGTCATCAACGAAGCAAATATTCCCGTGCTGAGCCTTATTCCTGCTGGAAATACAGAAAATGAATCGTCGTTAGATGCCTTTTGGAATCCGTTCGACCTATTTTAAACATTCTGGTTAGCCATTTTCAGAAGAGGTGACTATTACCCATCTCTTCTTTTTTTTAAACTTTACATATTTGATAAGCTCCCAATCCATATATTTGCTGAAAATCTGAACTATGAATGGGTTTGAGTGGGTAAAAGAACTAAACGTAGCCGTAACTGTTTGTGATTTAGAAGGTATTATTCTGTTCATGAACAATAAGAGTGAGCGGACATTTGCCGCAGACGGAGGAAAAAGTTTAATTGGAACAAACCTTATGGCATGCCATTCGGAAAAATCGCAGGCAAAGATTGCTGAGCTACTAAACAATAGCTCCACTAATGCATATACCATTGAAAAAAATGGTGTAAAGAAGTTAATATTCCAAACGCCATGGTTTACTAATGGAAAAGTGAGTGGCTTAGTTGAATTGTCGATGGAGATACCAAGTGAAATGGCCCATTTCATTCGGCATTAAGACCTCTACTTTCCTCTTCGCCACCTTTTAAGAGGGTTAATATTTATTCCCATTGAAGCGGGAAATCCTCCGGGCAAAATACCATTCTTTACAGAACGCAAATCCTCGATAGAGTAAAAAGCATGGGGGTTAAATGTCATAATAACCTCTTCTACCCTTTTTAGTTGTGTCCTATTAACAATCGTATAAATAATATTCACTTTGCCATCGCGTCCGGTAGCGTCGAAGCTGGTTGCACCATAACCCAAGGTGTGTAAATTTTCCAGCAACTCTGTTGCATCCTTGGGTGTAATAATTCGAATTAGTAGGGTACCCATGGCAACTTTCTCCTCCACCAACATGCCAATGTAGTTTCCAGTAGCAAATCCAGCAGCATAGCCAATGTAGCAAAAGAAGTTATTGAGGTGGCTCATTATTTGGCCTATAGCCAATATCCAAATGAAAACCTCAAAAAAGCCAAGAAAGGGTGCAATGTTGCGTTGACCTTTTGAAACGAGAATGATACGCATTGTCCCAATGGTCACATCGCAAATGCGCGCAAAAAAGATAATTAGCGGCAGGAGCAAGTAAACAAATAAGTTTGAATCGGTGAAGCTCATCAGATTGTCCTTAGTGCAGTTGGTTACTCACAAAGGAAAACCTTTTAGCCTTGTTTGTCAAACTTAACTTGCCAAAAGTTCAAAAAATCTATTTGGCAAGAATAAAAAATGGGGTCACCCCCATTTTTTATTCTTTGTTGCCCTTAATCCAATTTACGATCTTATCACTGAATGGTTTGTCTTTGGGACTTGCATAGTCAACTAGTTTGCCATTCTCATCGATCATAAATTTCTGAAAATTCCAACTTACCGAGGCATCCATCACCCCGTTTTCGTCTTTGGAGGTCAACCATTTATAAAGAGGCGCAATGTCGTTCCCCTTTACGGAAATCTTAGCCATCATCGGAAAAGTAACACCATAATTTTTCGTACAAAATTCCTTGATATCGGAATTACTTCCGGGTTCTTGGCTTAAAAAGTTATTGGCTGGGAATCCAATAATAACAAAATTTTCACCCCCATAGGTTTCATAAAGCTTCTCTAAATCGGCATACTGTGGAGTAAAACCACACTTTGAAGCAGTATTTACAACAAGAACCTTTTTCCCCTTGAGCTGTGAAAGCGGATAATCCTTTCCATCAATTGTTTTAACAGTAAAATCGTAGAACGATTTTGTTTGCGCGGAGGCTGCAGTTCCCACTAACAACATGGCAAATAAATAGAGCGTTGGTTTCATAACTTTCTTGTTTTCTGAAAGTAACGCTTTCCTTTATATAATGTTCACACCTAAATTTTTTCAATATCCTCAGACAAGACCCAACCCTTATTTCCATCACTTATGCGTATTTCATACCATGCTGAGAGTGAGTCTGTAACGGTAACGGTTGTCCCCTCATGCAGAATGAATAAGTCCTTGCCGCTATTATCGGGAGAACTTTTAATGGTTACAACTGGTGAAAGTACTACTGCCTCGTTACGGTCATTCATCTTAGATCGTTCAGCAACGGAGATGGTAATGGATACGCCCAGAAGGATAAAAAAGCCAATGGTACTCCAAAAGCCAATCCGCTTTAGAGAAACACTCGTTCCAAATCGTGAAAGCAAAACTGCTACACAAAAGAGGAAGAACAAGAAAATTGCAATTCTAGCCCAGCCATTTGGTCCAAACAAATTCTTAAAACTAGTAAGCCAAGTGCTAAGAAAGAATTGTGGAATAGCATCGATCTTATCAACAACCTGTAATTGAGCCAACTCTAGGTTAAACTTATAGTCGCTGTTGGAGGGTGATAAACGGAGAGCTCTCTCGTAGGAAATAATCGATTGAGCAAGTTGTCGCTGTTTAAACTGAGTATTTCCCAAATTGAAATATAAATCAGCAGATTGAAACCCCTGGTTTAATATTGCTTGATACTTTACTTCCGCCTCAGAAAAGTTTCCCTTCTGATAGTCACTATTGGCCTGACTCCAAAGCGAATCGGTTGAGTGTTGGCCATAAACCACTATAGCAAACAAGCACAACCCCATGGTAACTATTAGCTGTTTCATCTTACTTGATTAATTGTTCAAGGTTGCTAACTAACTCAACTGCCTTCTCAAAAATCATCTCCCTCTTCTCAATTGATGCTGAGGGAGAGTAACGGGCAAATTCACACTGCGCTATTACCGCCAAAACATCCTGACTAGTCTGGTCATCTACACTCCTGGCCTGCAGCAGTTCCGCTACTCGGTCAGAAGTTAAGTCGGCAGAGGGTATAGAGAGCTTATCGGCCAAATATCCCAATATTGCCTTGTGCAGTTCCTCGAAATAGATATCGCTGTTATTTAACTTAAGAGCCACCTCCGCATTCTTCAACCTTCGTCGTGCAATCTTATTTGCTTTTCGGTTGCGATAAAGTTTGATATCGTAACGTTCCTTCTGCATTTTGGAAAGGAAAAGACCTGCAAGTACAGTCAACACTATAATTAAAACATAGCCAAGATAGTAAACCCAACTTTCCACCAGCAAGAATTTTTGGGCAACAAAGTGCTGTGGTTGAACCTTGATGAACAAAATATCCTTACCAAGCACTTTTAAATCTTTTTTGGAAACACCTCCATAAACTACGGATGTAGTGCCACCTCCTGACAAATCGGGTGAAACGGTGATAGTGGTTGGTGAAGTTTTCAGGGTAGTGTATTTCCCATTTGATGGATTGAAGTAGGAGAACTCAACAGATGGTATGGTAAATATTCCAGCACTGCGTGGAATTATGGGGTAGTCGAAACTTTTACTTCCAGAAGCACCATTGCCCGATGTCAAAATATTCTCGGTTACTTTTGGGTCATAGGTGTCAAAATCAGCAGGAAATGAAATTTTTGTCGCTCCAATCAGTTTTAAATTACCTATACCGGAAATTTTAAGATGGTAAGTTGCTGCCTCATTTGCATTTAGTTGCAGTCTATCCATCGACCCATCCATGCTAAAATTGCCAACGGCACCAGTGAACGATGCTGGTTTTTCTGCTTCAGGCAATGGTTTTACAGAAATTGTGACAGATGGACTGACAATATGCTTTTTTATCGTTTCAACGTTTCCACCAAAAAAATCGTCAAAAATACTTTGAGGACCATTGCTCTGAACCGCCAAAACGAGGTCAATCTCGCATGGATCTATTTTCACCTCCCCCGTTTGCTGAGGGAATAGCAGATACTTTTTAATTACACCAACGTTGTATATTCTGCCATTAACATCCTGCCGTTTAAAAACCAACTGATTAGGGGTTTCCACCTCTTGGCTCCAGAAACCATTAAACGATGGCATCTTAATATTATCAAATCGCTGAAGATTAACCCCCCTAGCATAGATGCTAATGGTTGCCTCTACGGCCTCCCCCAAATAGGCTGAATGCTTATTTACATTAACGCGCACAAATAGGTCTCCAGCCGGATTGGAAGGATTGTTCTGATTTGCAGATGAATGCTGAGTTTGATTTGGAGAGCCACTATCGCTGCTCTTCACCACCTGAATCTCGAAGGGAGCGGTGATATATGTTTTCCCATTAACCATAACCGAAGCTGAGCCAATTTTAGCTTTTCCTTCCTTATCTGATTGTAAAATGTAGGTATAGGAATAACTCTCCGATTGAGTAACCCGCCCATTTATAATCTGGGTGCTCGACATGGATGACTGGCTTGGTCCTGCCAGAATATTAAAACTTCCTGGATTGGACAGCTGGAATGAGGTTGGGTGAGCATTAACCGTAAAGGTTAGGCGAAACTGTTCACCAACCTCCACCACCTGAGGAGCCGAAGCTTCAAAGCTTACCTCCTGAGCCCAAAGCATTTGAACGCAGCCAACAAATACGCTAAATAGAAATAACCTTTTCATCTTCACGTCCTCTCAAATTACCAATTTTTTTGAACCTTGACTTTTACTGCCTCTGCTTTCTTCTCGTTCACCTTTTGCTCAACTTGGTTCTCATTGTTCTGAAGCGCGTTTAATATCCGCTCAGCGTCGTCCTTTGAAATTTTAGGCTGTTGTCCCTGCTGATTACTGTTATTGTTCTGCTGGTTTTTATCATTTTGGTCTTTTTGCTTATCATCCTGCTTGTTTTTATCATTCTGATTCTTATTATTTTTATTCTTGTCCTTATTATTCTTGTCCTTGTTTTTTTGATTATTCTTTTTCATCAGCTCCTTGGCATACGCCAAATTATACTTAGCGTCCATATCATGGGGGTTTAGCCGGAGCGAATTTTCATAAGCTTCAATGCTCTCCTTTAACTTCTTGCTTTTTAAGAGAGAATTGCCAAGGTTATAATAGGAACTCGCCAGCTGTTTCTTTTGGCCGGTAGTATTGTTGTCTGCAGATAATTTATTAAAAATTTTCGCAGCGTCATCAAACTTCCCTTGCTTATACAAGGCATCACCCAAATTAAACTGGGCATCAAAAGAAGATGGATTACGCTCCAATGCCTTTCTGTACTTAACTTCAGAATCAAGAAAGCTGGACTTATCGTAGAGTTTATTGCCCATCCTAATTTCCTTTCGGCCTGTTTGGGCGAAGGAACTTATTACGGAAATAAAGAGGATTAATATTGTTAGTATGGTTTTCATTTCAATCGAGCTTTAAATATCTCCAATTTTTCCTGCCACCGATTCTTCCGTTCTAGAATAAAATATTCCACAAAAAGGAGGAAGAGGGCAAACCAGAGAAAATACTGAAACTTATCGTCATATTCGGAATACACCTTGGTATTAAAATTCTGCTTGTCCATTTTTCGAATATCGGCAAGAACCTCGTTAAGGCCAAAACTAGAGTTTGTAGCCAACGTATACCTTCCACCAGTTGCAGCGGCAATTCCCATTAACACACTTTCATCGAGCTTGGTAACAACAATTTTTCCATTTGAATCAGTAAGAAAATTCGTACTCCCTGGTGCTAATGGGATTGGTGCTCCTTGTGGGCTTCCCACACCGATAGTATGAATAACAATCCCCTTTTCTGCAGCATCGTGAGCTGCCGCAATGGCATCATCTTCATGATTTTCACCATCGGTAATAATTACCATCACCCTACTCTTCTCACTCTCTGGTGTAAAGGAATTTATGCCCAACTCAATGGCCTTACCTATTGCAGTTCCTTGTACAGGCACAATACCAGGATTAATAGTATTCAGGAACATCTTAGCCGAAACGTAATCGGAGGTCACTGGCAGCTGCACATAGGCGTCACCAGCAAACACAATTAGCCCAATTCGATCATCGGTGAGCTTATCAACCATTTGTGCAATAGCCTGCTTTGCCCGCTCAAGCCGGTTTGGCTTGATATCTTGAGCAAGCATGCTGTTGGAAACGTCAAGACAAATAATAAGTTCAACTCCTTTTCGCTTCACATCCTTCAACTTAGAGCCCAACTGGGGTCGAGCAAGAGCAAAAATGAGCGATATTGCTACCAGTGAGAGTATAGAGGCTTTTACCCAAGGGCGCGAACTTGAAGCCTCCGGCATTAGCTCAGAAATGATACTGGGGTCGCCAAACCGCTTAATTGCCCTTCTCCTTATCTGCATTGCCAAGTAAAATAAGGCAAGAAGAAATGGAATAGCTATTAACAAATACAAATATTCTGCGTTAGCAAAACGAAACATGCCTGTATATTTAAGGAATAGTTCTTAAAATGGTGACCTTAACAATAAAATCGAGAGCAATCAATAGCAGCGAAGCTAAGGCAAAAGGCATGAAGCGCTCCTCCTTCTTACTTAGTGTTTTGATCTCAACTTTCGATTTTTCCAGCTTATCAATGGACTGGTATATTTTCTCGAGACTTTGATTACCCGTTGCTCTAAAGTACTTTCCATCGGTCATCTGGGAAATTTGCTGAAGCATCTGTTCATCTATTTGAACAGGCATATCCTGTAACTGAATTCCATAAGGGGTTTGAACAGGATATGGGGCGGTTCCCTCTGTACCAATACCAATAGTGTAAACTCGAATGCCATATGTTTTTGCAAGCTCTGCCGCGGTTAGCGGCGCAATCTCGCCCATATTGTTTACCCCATCGGTAAGTAATATTACCACACGGCTTTTGGCCTTACTGTCCTTAAGCCTATTAATAGCAGTACCCAAGCCATTTCCTATGGCGGTTCCATCATCAATTATTCCACATTTTACCTCCTTAAGTAAATTAATTAAAGAAGTATGGTCAGTTGTTAACGGGCATTGTGTAAAACTCTCACCACTGAAAATTACTAAGCCAATTCGGTCGTTCGGACGGCCCGAAATAAACTGTATAGCAATGTTTTTAGCGGCAGTTATACGATCGGGCGTAAAATCACGCGCTAACATACTGCTTGAAACGTCAATAGCCATCACGATATCGATACCTTCAGTAGTTGAATTTTCCCAACTCTCAGAGGATTGCGGCCGTGCGATGGCCAGAATCAAAAATATAAATGCCAAACCCTTCAACACAAATGGAAGATGGCGAAGATGAGTTTTCCATGTATTGCCTATTTTTCCAAGTCCTAATGTGGTTGATAGCTGCACCGTAGCATTCTGGTCTTTTTGGCGCAAAACGTACCAAACTACTGCTGGTATAAGCAATAGCAGCAAGTATAGAACTCCAGGATTACTAAATTGATAACTTCCCATGGCTAGTTGCTACTATTTAAGGGTGATGAATCTTTGTTTTCAGCATTTCGATCTACTTGATTTGATTCAGCCTTAGGAACGGCTACGGTAGGTCGCGTTTTCTCCACAAACAGCTCCGACAGCTTTATGCTACTTTCGTTTTCATCGGGTGACGGAGTATATTTTGCAAATTTGGTAAAATCGGCCGTGGTAAATATTGTTCTCAGGGAGTCCAACATTTCAGGCGTTAAAAGTTTTTTCGACGCCATGGCTTGTAAAATTTCATCGCTAGTTTGTTCTAGCGCATTTACACCAAATACTCGGTAGATGTATACCCGAAGTATTTCCGTGAGTTCGGAGTGATATTGTTTGAAATGATTATTTTGCCAAAGTTTTTTTCCTTTCAGATCTGAGAGTAAACGGAAGGCCATTACATCTGCAGGTTCATCTGGTTTAACCATTGAGAGAAGTGGTTTGTTCTGTATCCTTCTAATAACCAGCCAAATGATCAATCCAATCAAAGCGACAATGCCTAATCCCCCAAAAAGCCACGGAGCAATCTCACTAAACGTGAGTGGAGCCCCAAAGGGTGCCTTGATATCTTTAATGTCGCCTTTGGTAGTATCAACCGCCACAGTGCTCACATGAAGCATGAGGTTTTCAAGCGACACGGTATCAGGCTGTGCCCCTACCGTTAGTATGAGAAGTTTGAGGTTGGGAATTGTATATGAACCGGTATCGAAGGATGTAAGCAAGTAAGTCTTAACGAGAGATACCTGACCACTATCCTTTTTAATAGTATCAACAGGGAAATCGGACAAAACTTCAACTCCACTAACTATGCTATCCTTATAAATAGGAAAGCCTACTTTCATTTTAGTTGACTGTGACACCAATATCCTCAGGGCAACCTGGTCACCAATAAGGATATGGTTAGTATCGAGCAGTGCTTTGTAGGACAGATTTTGCTGAGCCGCTCCAACCAAGGAAAGGCTCGTCAGAAGTATTACTAGTCCTATATTCTTCAACAATTGCATCGTTTTATTATTGCGGGTAACTACCATTTTTACCGTTTCTTAAATAGTTTAATCAACGGTTTAACGTAATCTTCACTGGTGGAAATGGTGACATTATCGACCTTGCACTTGGAGAAGGTTTCACCAATTGAGCTGCTAGAATCGGTCCACCAACGAGCATATCCATCGCGAACGCTGGAGCTCTCCGTATCTATCCAACGCTCCTGCCCAGTTTCAGCATCTCTAACCTTAAGTAAACCTACTGATGGAAGTGATGCCTCACGGTTATCGAACACCCGGATGGCTACAACATCATGTTTATTGCTTGCAATTCGCAGTGCATCAAAAAATCGCGGTGCGGATTGCTCGCCATCCTTAAAATCGACAAAGTCGGAAAGCACAAAGGCCGTGCAACGTTTTTTAATACCATTGGTCAGAAAACGTAACGCTTCAGAAATATTGGTATTACTGCTTTCTGGCGTAAACTCAATCAGCTCACGAATAATTCGCAGAATATGCTTGCTCCCCTTCTTGGGTGGGATGAATTTCTCAACCTTATCGCTAAAAAAGATAATTCCAATTTTGTCATTATTCTGAATGGCTGAAAATGACAATACTGCGGCAATTTCAGTCATTAACCCTTTTTTCAGTTGATGAGAAGATCCAAATATTCTTGATCCACTAACATCGACCAACAACATAACCGTCAACTCGCGCTCCTCTTCAAAAATTTTAACAAACGGTGCATTAAATCGAGCGGTAACATTCCAATCAATGTTGCGAATATCATCCCCATACTGGTATTCTCTAACCTCGCTAAAGGTCATACCACGCCCCTTGAAGGCGCTATGGTATTCACCAGCAAATATATGATGCGAAAGACCACGTGTTTTAATTTCAATCTTCCGAACCTTTTTTAATAGCTCAGTTGTTTCCACTCTTATTTGTTTTTCGAGGTTTAATAATGAGCTTCAAAAACCATTCATCCTCTTTGAGAATCGCGGCATACTCCATCCCTTGTTGCTTGAAACGCCACTCACTTTTTGAAACCTTTCGGTATTTTGAGGAGAGTTCCTTTTCCACAGCATCCTTTTCACCAAAGTTATACATACGGTTTACCCCAATACATATACCTTTACGATTGAGAATGAACAGCACTGTTTGCTCTTCCATAGTATTCTCAAATTTCAGGAAACTTCGATCGCCATTGTTAACTTCCTTGGCAAAGAAAAACCCTGGAAGGCTATCCCGAATCATGGTTCTAATCTGCGACTTTGAATAGCCAATAAAATTTTGACCAGCCAAGGGCAACGTTATGCCGGAGCTTAACCCAAAAAGAATTATGAATAGAACACTATGGAACTTCAACAGCATTTAGAATTTCAAATATAATATCATCACTGGTGAGGTTTTCGGCTTCGGCTTCGTACGTTAAACCAATACGATGCCTCAGTACATCGGCACAAATAGCTCTAACATCTTCAGGAATAACATAGCCTCTACGCTTAATAAAGGCGTAAGCCTTCGATGCCAAGGCAAGCGAAATAGAGCCACGAGGTGAACCGCCGTAAGTAATCATTCCCTCCAACCGGCTGAGGTTATATTCCTTGGGGTAACGGGAAGCAAAGATAATATCAAGGATGTAGCGTTCAATCTTTTCATCCATGTATACCTCTTTCACAACACTTTTAGCTCTTGCAATGTCCTCTGGTTTGAGAGCAGCATTTGCAGTTGGAAATTCGTTAAGCAAATTCTGCCTCATGATTAGCTTTTCCTCCTCCTTTTTCGGGTAGCTAATTTTCACCTTCATCATGAAACGGTCAACCTGCGCTTCTGGAAGCGGGTATGTTCCCTCCTGCTCGATAGGGTTTTGGGTTGCAAGAACCAAAAATGGCTCCTCCAATTTAAATGTTTCCTCACCGATGGTAACCTGTCGTTCCTGCATCGCCTCCAGCAACGCACTCTGCACTTTTGCAGGAGAACGGTTAATTTCATCAGCAAGAATAAAATTGGCAAAAATTGGCCCTTTGCGAACCTCAAATACCTCCCGTTTCTGGCTGTAGATAAGCGTACCTATCAAGTCAGCAGGTAACAAGTCGGGGGTAAACTGGATTCGGTTAAACTTGGCGTCAATTGTACTTGCCAACGTTTTGGCTAGACCTGGAACACCTTCGAGCAAAATATGCCCATCGGAGAGCAGACCCACCATTAAACTTTCAACAAGGTGCTTTTGTCCAACAATCACCTTGTTCATTTCCATCGAAATAATATCAACAAACGAGCTTTCGTGCTGAATGCGTTCGTTGAGCTCTTTAATGTTAACCATTTCTCCCATAATGCTG
>DATKTT010000104.1:0-7498 GCA_035530955.1 Williamwhitmania sp.
TCATACAAACGCCCCAATACATTTACATCTGAAAGGTAAAATAAGTAAAAATTAATTACTCCAACAAATTTTCAAAACGAATTGCTGAATGAGAATGATTAACCTAGGATGGTTTTACTAAAAAGCGTTGAAAATGTTCCAGTAATGGAAAAAATTAGCTGTTTTTCTTTAAATGAAAAAGCCATCGAAATGGGATGTCATGCTTTGTGGCATCAAGGTATTCGTCGTAGCTACAGGCAATCAGGTGTTTTTGTAAATATTTTGGTGTTGGAGGTATTTCCATCCACCAACGGTCGGTTTGTTTACTTTTGTAGAAAACTAAATCTTCGTCATTTTTTTCCACCTTCACAATAAATTTCTGTAGAATAGCCTTCTGGAGAGCAGGATATTCACCCTTCCTTTTTGAAAACCCGTCAAAAAAATGCCAGATAAGTTGGGCCACCAAGCTGGTTGAAACGGCATCGCTCCTATTCTCAAAAATGCCAAAAATGCCAAAAAAGCTAACCTTGTCAGCATAGCCGGCATACCTTGCTACTGTACAAGCCTCCTCTGCATAAAGCCCGTTGGGTCCAGATGATCTACCGGCAGGATTATCGGCATGGCGAATAGCGTTTAAGTCGAGGCATACAAGATTGCTGTCCCGAAGCAGCGGTTCCGTACATTTAATGTCGGTTCGGAGTTGGCCAAGACGAATGACTTCGACAAAAATTCTGTTTGACAGGTCTAAATCAGCGGGGTTGGTGAGGTAGGTTTGAATGCCAACAACATTCAAAAAGTCCGGCTCCGTTGACGGATTCTCTATGATATGAGAAAAAAGTCCGGTTCCACTTTTTTTCGCTGAAACGTCATACATTGGAATTGTTGAATCAACCAAGGTGACGCCAATATTGTTATTGTTCTTTTGCAACGCCTTGTAGTAGGGTGTGGCGTTTTCCCTAGCTGGTGAAATTAGAACTAGGCTTTTCTTTTCTTTGAGGCAATACTTTGCGAGCCGATGCAGGCAATCATCAATTTCTGCCGCATTCATATTCTTGGGAATATTCCCTAAGTCACCAATTCTTGGCATGTTGTCCGGTGCAAAAAGCGTGTATAGCTCCCGCCTGATATCGTCAGGCGATACAGCTGTTTCGCTGGAAGAGTCATATACACCAAGTAGGAGCACCTCTGCGTCCTTGGGAGTTGTCACCTCAGGGATAATCGGCAAAATGGATCGTCCCAGAGTTGCTGGAAGAAGAAGCGATGCCTCGGCAAGAATGGCATTGCTCACAGGTTCGAATAGATCTTCCAGTTTCATTCTTATTTTTTAGACTTTGACTTTGGTGTGGTGGCCTTTTTCGTTTTGACTGCTTTATGTGCCCTTGATGTTTTACTACCACTGGTTGATTTGGCTGCTGCCTCGATGATTGCAACACATTCGTCGAGGGTAAGCTTCGTTGGATCGTTGCCTTTGGGTATTTTATAGTTTTGCTTCTCGAACGAAATGTAAGGACCAAATCGTCCATTTAAAACACGTAGTCCGGGCTTGTCAGCAAACTCTTGAATGATTTTATTCTTCTCCTCGACCTGTTTCTCTGCAATAAGCCTGACCGCTTCGTCGAAATTGATTGTGTATGGATTGTAGTCTGTTCCTTTGAGTGAGTAGTATTTGGCTTTGTGCTTTACGAAAGGGCCAAAACGGCCAATAGCGGTCGAGATTTCTTCTCCTTCGAGTTTCCCAATAGAGCGCGGTAAATCAAAGAGACGGAGTGCTTCTTCCAACGTTATCGATTCAATGAGCTGTCCCTTTTGAAGACTTGCATACTGCGGTTTCTCGCCACTGCTACTCTCGCTTTCGCCCAGCTGGGCAATGGGACCAAACCTTCCAATTCTTACAAAAACTGGCTTTCCCGATTTTGGATCATCACCAAGTTTTTTCTCACCCTTGCTCGGTTGTGATGTTTTGGTGGTTTCTTCAACCGTATTGTGAAAAGACGTGTAAAAATCTTTTAGCATGCTAGTCCACTGAACCTTACCTAGAGCAATTTCGTCGAAGTCCTTCTCAACGTTGGCCGTAAAATCGTAGCTTAAAATTGAGGTAAAATGTTTGGTCAGAAAATCGGTTACCAAAATCCCGATATCGCTGGGGAAAAGCTTACTCTTTTCAGCGCCAAAGGTCTCTACTCTGCTTTCTTGAGTTATTTTTCCGCCAGTAAGTTTAAACAGAAGATAGGAGCGCTCAACTCCGGGTCGATCTTCTTTTTGGACGTAACCTCGTGTGATTATTGTAGAGATCGTTGGTGCATAGGTTGATGGACGACCAATGCCCAGCTCTTCCATTTTCTTAACTAGGCTGGCTTCGGAATACCTTGGAGGCTTTTGCGTGAATCGTTCTGTAGCAATAACTTCTTTGGATGTTAATAATTCTCCTGCTGCGACCTTTGGGAGGAGCGATGTTGCGTCTTCCTCGTTTTCATCATCGGTTCCTTCAATGTATACCTTTAAAAAGCCGTCGAAAAGCAGCACTTCACCCGTTGCCTCAAATCGTTCCTTTGCGTTGGAGACACCAATGGTAATCGTGGTCTTTTCAAGTGAGGCATCAGCCATCTGGCTGGCCAAGGTTCGCTTCCATATAAGGTCGTAAAGCCTTCTTTCCGCCGAAGACCCATCAACGGAGGGGTTCTCCATGTAGGCTGGCCTAATTGCTTCATGAGCTTCCTGCGCGCCCTTCGACTTGGTTTTAAACCTCCTTAGCTGGTAGTATTTATCGCCAAACATTGATTCAACAACTGCTTTGGCGCTATGGAGCGCTGTTTCAGAAAGGTTAACGGAGTCGGTCCTCATATAGGTAATTAAACCGGCCTCGTAGAGTTTCTGGGCAATGGTCATGGTTTGAGCAACGGAAAAGCTAAGCTTGCGACTGGCTTCCTGCTGGAGGGTAGATGTTGTAAATGGTGGAGCAGGTGTTTTCTTCGCTGGCTTTTTTTCAACGTTGGTAACTGTAAATGTCGCACTGATGCAGTGCTCAAGAAATTTTTTTGTTTCACTGGCCGCTTTGAAGCGCTTGTTGAGCTCCGCTTTGAGTTCTCCGTTTTTAGCTACAAAGAGTCCTTGCACTCTAAAGCTCGATTCAGGAGTAAAAGCAAGCACTTCTCTCTCCCTTTCAACAGTAAGCCTCACCGCCACTGACTGCACCCTTCCAGCTGAAAGGCCCGGTTTTACCTTTTTCCAAAGAATGGGTGATACCTCGTAACCAACCAAGCGATCGAGTATTCTTCTAGCCTGCTGGGCGTTTACTAAACTAAGGTCAATGTCGCGCGGATTTTTGATGGCGTTTAAGATGGCCTCCTTGGTAATTTCATGGAAAACAATCCGCTTTATTTTTTGGGGATCAAGCTCAAGGACCTCCTTTAAATGCCATGCAATAGCCTCTCCCTCGCGGTCTTCATCGGAGGCGAGCCATACAACTTTTGCCTTGTCTGCAAGATCTTTTAACTCCGCAACCACCTTCTTTTTGGCCACATCAACGGTGTACGATGGCTGGAAGTTATTTTCAATATCGATGCTTAGCTTATTCTTTGTTAAATCACGGATGTGGCCAAACGATGACTTAACTAAAAAGCCTTTCCCTAGAAATTTCTCAATCGTTTTTGCCTTGGCAGGCGACTCCACAATAACCAAATTTTCCTGCATTCCCCAAACTTTTTTGAACAGCACAAAGTAAATCAATTACATCACTAACTTCAAAATTTAGATTGCAATAATTATTTTCTATTTTTACGCAGCATTACGAAACACCTATCTAATGGATACTTCGAATAAATTCAGGAGAAAATTTTTACTTTGGTTTTGGGGAATTCTTCTCTTCCCTGTGGTAACAATTGCCACTCTTTTTACT
Organism: Williamwhitmania sp.; assembly: GCA_035530955.1. Classification (GTDB taxonomy): domain Bacteria; phylum Bacteroidota; class Bacteroidia; order Bacteroidales; family Williamwhitmaniaceae; genus Williamwhitmania. Next base: position 3,875 of record DATKTT010000104.1, read on the forward strand.
CTCATTTCGCTGGAAGTGTTTGGGCCAATGCCTTCTTTTGAGGATCTCGAGAATCCAAAAAGCAATCTTGCTTCGGAGGTTTATTCAGAAGATAATGTGCTTTTAGGTAAGTACTATATCGAAAACCGTTCATACACCAGCTTCGATGAACTTTCACCAAATATTGAGAATGCACTAATTTCCATTGAAGATGCTCGATTCCGAAGTCACTCTGGAATAGACTTCAGAGGATTGGCTCGTGTACTCGTTAAGACTATAGTTATGGGAGATAGAGAGGCTGGTGGTGGATCAACACTTACTCAGCAGCTAGCCAAAAATCTTTTCCCTCGCGATACCACCTACTACCGATGGGGCATTACCCGTAAGGTTAATCTTGCATTGGCAAAATTTAAGGAATGGGTTACTGCTGTGAAGCTAGAGCGGAACTATACTAAGGATGAGATTTTGGCAATGTACCTGAACACGGTTCCCTTTGGAGGAACAGCCTACGGCATAAAGTCGGCGGCAAAGACCTTCTTCAATACAGAGCCCGATAGTCTCAACATTCAACAGGCAGCCTTGCTTGCTGGTCTTGTAAATGCGCCCACTCGATATAGCCCAGTTCGAAATCCAGACAGGTCACTCGAGCGTCGAAATGTGGTGATTGATAAGATGGCGAGGTATGGCTACATCACCGATGATATCGCCGATTCTGTGAAAAAAATACCAATACAGCTGCACTATCAGGTTCAGGATCACAACGAAGGGCTCGCCACCTACTTCAGAGAAACTCTGCGATTAATTCTGAGTGCAAACAAACCGGAGCGCGAAAACTACTACTCCTACGATACTTTTAAGGCGGACTCTACCGAGTGGGCAACGAATCCAGTTTATGGTTGGTGCAATAAGAATTTGAAACCTGACGGCACACCATACAACCTGTATCGTGATGGCTTAAAAATATACTCAACCATTAATAGCAAGATGCAGCAGTATGGTGAGGATGCGCTAAAGGGGCATCTGGCAGACAACCTACAGCCTGCATTCGATAAGGAGCAAAAAAGTAAGGGCTATCCGGTGTATGCCAAGGATGTGCCCAAGGAGCAAGTGCAGGCAATTTTAAATCAAGCTGTTCGCCAATCGACCCGATTTTGGAATTTAACGCAAGCTGGCTTCTCTGATGAACAGATCAGGAAGAACTTTAACACAAAAACCAGCATGACGGTTTTTACATGGAAGGGAGATCGCGATACAGTTCTCACCCCTATGGACAGCATTAAGTTTTACAAACGCTACTTGCGCGCAGGATTCATGGCAATGGATCCGCATACGGGTTACATTAAGGTTTATGTTGGGGGACCCAATTTCCGCTACTTTAAGTACGATCTCGTGATGAAGAGCAAGCGGCAGGTGGGATCAACCATTAAGCCGTTTTTGTATACACTCGCCATGCAGGAAGGCTATTCACCGTGCTTTAAGGTCCCGAATGTCCCTCAAACATTTATGGTGGGTGATTCTACCTGGACTCCAAAAAACTCAGGTGAGTCTTCTTTTGATGGCCAAATGGTTACCTTAAAGTGGGGGCTTGCAAATTCGGTTAACAATATTTCTGCTTGGCTAATGAAGCAGTTCAATCCTCAGAATGTGGTTGACATTAGCCATAAGCTTGGAATAAAGAGCTATATCGATCCAGTTGTTTCAATCTTCCTCGGCACTTCCGATTTTTCTCTTTACGAAATGGTGGGAGCATACTCCACATACGCTAATCGTGGAATTCACATCGATCCTATGTATGTTACCCGTATTGAAGACAAGAATGGGAATGTGCTCGCAACCTTTAAATCTACCAAGTATGAGGCAATTAGCGAAAAAACAGCTTACCTCATGATTAATTTGTTACAGGCGGTTGTTGACCATGGCACGGGCAGACGCTTGCGCTATCGATATCAACTACCTGGCCAACTTGCGGGTAAAACAGGTACTACTCAAAACCAATCCGATGGATGGTTTATGGGGATAACGCCAAATCTGGTTGGTGGCGTGTGGGTTGGTGGCGAAGACAGAGCCATTCACTTCGAGGGAATTACCCTTGGCCAAGGAGCAAGCATGGCGCTTCCAATCTGGGGTGTTTTCTTGCAGAAACTATATGCCGATCCAAGCTTGGGCATTGACGGGTCAGCCATTTTTACTAAGCCTGCAGGGCTTACGGTCGACATTGATTGTCCGGTTGATTCGGTTGATACTTCAACCAAGAAGGAGAATGATTTCTTTTAGGAGCGTCCATTAGAATACGGACCTTTTTATGGATTTTGACCACCCGGAATTGAGGCAATAAGCATCTGGGTGTAGGGGCTTTGAGGGTGGCTGTATACTTCAGCACCCTCACCAATCTCTTGGAGTTCACCGTGCTGAAGCACTGCAATTCTGTCGCTCATGTATTTAACCACAGCAAGATCATGGGAAATGAATAGGTAGGTAAGCCCTTTCTCCTCCTTGAGTTGGTTTAAAAGATTAAGTATTCCTGCCTGGACCGATACGTCCAAAGCGCTAACCGACTCGTCGCATATAATCAGCTCAGGATCAAGTGCCAAGGCTCTGGCGAGAGAGATTCTTTGGCGCTGCCCCCCCGAAAATTCATGTGGGTATTTTTTTGCGCTGGATTTTGACAAGTTCACCTCATCGAGTAGCAAAAGAATCTTTTTACTCACCACATCGTGTTCTTTGTTGTATAGCCGCAATGGTTCAGCAAGAATCTCTTGAATGGTGTGCTTTGGGTTAAGCGATGAGAAAGGATCCTGAAAAACGAGCTGAACATTTTTTCGAAAATTTTGGTATTCTTTACCCCTGAGCGACGTTACGCTTATACCGCGGTAAGTAATCTCTCCTTGCCTAGCTTTTACCAACATGGTTATTGCCCGTCCAATAGTTGTTTTTCCTGATCCGGATTCACCAACCAAACCTAGTGTTTCTCCTTTATAAATAGTAAGGTTGATGTTGCTTAGAGCATTGAATATGGTGGCGCTGGAAAATAAAGGTTGTTTAACCGCGTAGGCTACACTTAGGTTTTTTATGGTGATAAGTGGTGTCTCGTTTTGTATTTCTTTACGATAAATGGCCTCCCCCTTTTCTGGTAATATTAGCGTGCCACCTTCAGAGAGAACTGGTAGCCTTGCCGAATGAGTCTTTAACGTTGGTCTACAGGCTATAAGGCCCCGGGTATACTCCATTTTAGGAGTGGTAAGCATTTGTTCTGTCTCCCCCTCTTCAACAAGTGTTCCACCGCGCATTACTACAACCTTTTCGGCAACTTCTGCAATAACGCCAAGGTCGTGTGAGATAAAGATCACGGCAATGTTTCTGCTTTTTTGAAGCTGCTTAATTAAGTCGAGAATGGCCTTTTGGATAGTAACATCGAGCGCGGTGGTTGGCTCGTCGGCAATTAGTAAGGTGGGTGAGCAGGCAATAGCCATAGCAATCATTACCCTTTGCCGCTGACCGCCGCTTAGCTGGTGAGGATAGCTGCTATATGCTTTTTCAGCATTGTCGAGCTGCACTTCCCTAAAGAGCTTTAACGTTTGCTCCTTTGCCGCCTTCGGCTTTAGGCCAAGGTGCTCAAGCATAATTTCGTCAACCTGCTTTCCACAC
>DATKTT010000105.1:0-7017 GCA_035530955.1 Williamwhitmania sp.
CGACCAGGAGGAGGGGCTTATGGTTGCCGCCTCCATTCACGAAACCATTTACCGCGATCAGGCCAACTACCACGACTTTGCCATTCTCTACCGCACCAACGCCCAGTCACGAATTTTTGAGGATTCGCTGCGCAAAAAAAATATCCCCTACAAGGTGTATGGCGGGCTTTCTTTTTACCAACGAAAGGAGATAAAGGACCTCCTCTCCTACTTTCGGTTGGTGCTCAACCACAACGACGATGAGGCATTTAAGCGGGTGGTAAATTTCCCCGCCAGAGGCATTGGCGACACCACCATGTCGAGGGTTGAAGCGGCGGCTGCTTCAAACGGGATAAGCATTTGGGAGGCCGCTCAAAACATCCGTGCGCTTGAGCCCGAAGTTAAGGAGGCCGCAGCTCGGAAGCTTGCCGATTTTGTAGCCCTTATTAGCGAGATGGCATCGCAAATCACCACGCTAGAGGCGTATGACCTTGCGCTTACCATTGCCACCAAGTCAGGGGTTATTCACGACCTCCGGCAGGATAAAACCAACGAGGGGGTCTCCAAGTTGGAAAACCTAGAAGAGCTCATCAACAGCATCAGGGAGTTTACCGAAGAGCTGAAAAAAGAGGAGGAGAGCGATGAGGCGCTTACCCTCGATCGTTTTCTGGAAACCGTTTCGCTGCTCACCGATGCCGACAAAGATAAGCCCGAGGATCGGAACAAGGTCACCATTATGACCGTCCACTCTGCAAAGGGGCTTGAGTTTAAATATGTGTATCTGGTCGGGCTTGAGGAAGAGCTCTTTCCCTCGCGCATGAGCATGGGCACTGAGCAAGAGCTGGAGGAGGAGCGACGGCTATTCTATGTTGCCATAACGAGAGCCGAAATAAGGGCAACCATATCCTACGCCATGCAGCGCTACCGCTGGGGTTCGCCCACCACTTGCCGTCCAAGCCGCTTCCTAAAAGAGATAGACGAAAGCTACCTCGACATGGGTGAGGCACCCGATAATGACAGTGACAACAACCTGCTAAATCTTTCGACACAAGGTGGTGGATTTTCCAAAAACTACGGATCGTTTTCCAACCCCTACCAAAAAAATATTCCTACAAAGGAGAAAAAGGTGGTTACCTCAAGCATAAAAACCGCTACAACCAATATCCCTGTTGAATTTAACGAGCCTAGAGCCAAAAGTTTTAGAGATTGTGATCCCAACGAAATTGTGGCCGGCGTTCAGGTAGAGCACGAGCGGTTTGGCGTTGGAAAGGTTGTGGCAGCCGAGGGTGACTCGGCCAACCGTAAGGCGACCGTCTTCTTCCCGTCCACGGGGCAAAAGACACTATTACTCAAGTTTGCTCGCCTAAAGATTGCAAATCAGTAGGACCGTTTTGTTAATTGTTTTTAATGTGCTAGCTTTGTGCTTGTTGAAGTTACCGGCTCTCCGGTGCTCTTTTGAACACTAAATCACTATAATGGACTACAATACGCAACGTACAAAACTTTTTCTTCCCGAATATGGAAGAAACGTGCAACAGATGGTGGACTATGCCATGACCATCGAAGACCGCGATCAACGAAACATTGTTGCCCGATCGATAATTGCCGTAATGGGCACACTCATGCCACAGCTTCGCGACCAACCGGATTTTAAGCATAAGCTGTGGGACCATTTGGCCATCATGTCCGACTTTAAACTCGATATCGATTCGCCATACCCTACCCCGCTTCGCGAGAAATTACAGGAAAAACCTCGTATTGTACCTTATGCCCCATCAACGTTAAAGCATAAGCATTACGGACGTGTGCTGGAATCGATGGTAAAAACCGTTGCAGCCATGGAAGATGGAGAGGAAAAAGATATGCTCGTACTGGCTATCGCCAATCAGATGAAGAAATCTTACATCACCTGGAACAAGGACTCCGTTACCGACGACCTAATTCTACGTGACTTGGGTGAATTCTCTAAAGGCAAACTCACCCTCAAACCCGAGTTTAAACTTCAGGATAGACGCGAAATTCAAGTACCGAGCAAAATAAAGCGACGTCCACCCCACCAGCAACACCCACGGAAAAAATAAACCACTAGGCTTTATGGGAACCTTTGAAATTAAAGGAGGCCTAAGGCTTTCCGGCGAAATTCAACCTCAAGGGGCAAAGAATGAGGCACTCCAAATTCTTTGTGCCGTGCTGCTTACCCCCGAAGAGGTTACCATTCACAACGTACCCAACATCCTTGATGTGAACAAGCTCATTGAGCTACTTCAGGGTATGGGCGTTGAGGTGCACAAGTTAGGTGAAACCAGCTACCGCTTCAAGGCGGCCAATGTGGATATCAACTACCTGCGCGGCGAGGAGTTTCGTGTGAAGGCAGCCAGTCTTAGGGGTTCCATAATGGTTGTTGGTCCACTTCTTGCCCGATTTGGCATGGGCTACATTCCACGTCCGGGTGGCGACAAAATTGGTCGTAGGCGGCTCGATACACACTTTCTGGGGTTTCAGCGTCTTGGTGCCAAATTCGACTTCAGCATTGCCCAAAACTACTATGCCGTTGAGGCCAACAACCTAACGGGTTGCTACATGCTGCTCGACGAGGCCTCTGTTACCGGAACAGCCAACATCCTGATGGCAGCAGTAATGGCCAAGGGGATAACTACCATCTACAATGCAGCGTGTGAACCATACGTGCAGCAACTTTGTAAGTTGCTCAACCGCATGGGTGCTAAAATTTCAGGCATTGGATCCAACCTGCTTACCATTGAAGGTGTAACGGAGCTGCACGGTGCAGAGCATACCATACTACCTGACATGATTGAGATTGGCAGCTTCATTGGCATGGCCGCTATGACCCACAGCGAAATCACCATCAAAAATGTTTCGTTCGACGATTTGGGCATTATTCCCTACTCCTTCGAGCGTATGGGCATTGAAATTCAGCGTAAAGGTGATGATATACTAATTCCCTCCCACGACATTTACGAAATTGAATCGTTCATCGACGGTAGCATACTAACCATAGCCGATGCACCGTGGCCGGGACTTACACCCGATCTGCTCAGCGTTTTTTTGGTTGTGGCCACTCAGGCTAAGGGAAGCGTGCTAATTCACCAGAAAATGTTCGAAAGCCGTCTCTTCTTTGTAGATAAGCTCATCGACATGGGTGCACAGATTATTCTCTGCGATCCACATAGAGCATCCGTTATTGGCCAGGCTCATCGGCTAAAGCTGCGGGCTACTACCATGACCTCACCCGACATTCGTGCTGGCGTTGCACTGCTTATTGCGGCCATGTCTGCCGAAGGAACCTCGGTTATCCACAACATTGAGCAAATCGATCGTGGGTACGAAAAAATTGACGAACGGCTGAATAAGCTTGGGGCTCAAATCCACCGAGTTAGTTAAACCACAACCGACAAAATGTCGCATTTTGTGAAGTGGCAAGCTTTTTGCTTCGACCTCTTCGCGTAAATATTATTTGATTTTCGATATGACCAAGCATAAAAAGCAACAAGAAGGCGAAGAGCCAAAGAAAAAGGAGACAGTAAACGCTCAGGAGCCGCAAGTTCAGGATAATGCTCAAGTTGACCAAACTGAGGAGAAAAGCGAGGGCGAACAAATAGTGGTTACAGGCCCATCGTTGGAGGAGCAGCTTGCAGAATCGAAGGACCGCTACCTAAGGCTCTCCGCTGAGTTCGACAACTTTAGAAAACGCTCGCGCAAGGAGCGCGAGGATCTAATTAAGACTGCCGGAGAATCAGTTATTGTGGAGCTGCTGCATGTGGTGGATGATTTCGACCGTGCTATTAAGTCCATCGACCAGTCCACCGACCTACAGGCAATAAAGGATGGCATACAACTCATCACAAATAAATTTGGGGAATTTTTGAAGCGCCAAGGCGTGACAGAAATTGATGCCATGGGCCATGAGCTCAACACCGACCTTCATGAGGCCATCACCAAGATTCCTTCGCCCGACGAGAGTGCTAAGGGAAAGGTTATTGACGTTGTACAGAAAGGATACCTGCTCAACGAGAAAGTTATTCGCTACTCAAAGGTTATAGTTGGCGAGTAATAACAGTTATTTGCTGATTACATCTTATTAATAGGGTTACTATACAATGGCTAAACGCGACTATTACGAAATATTAGGCATTTCCAAAAATGCTTCCGCCGCCGACATCAAGAAGGCTTACCGGCAAATGGCCATCAAATACCATCCCGATAAAAACCCCGGAGATAAACAGTCTGAGGAAAATTTCAAGGAGGCTGCAGAAGCCTACGAGGTATTAAGCGACGACAACAAACGCGCTCGCTACGACCAATATGGCCATGCCGGATTAGGCAATGGCGGTATGGGTGGTGGTGGCTTCGGTGGTGGCGGCTTCGGTGGTGGCGGAATGACCATGGATGACATATTCTCCCACTTTGGTGACATCTTTGGAGGACATTTTGGCGGTTTTTCGTCCGGATCGCAAGGAGGTGGTCGACGGGTTAGCCGTGGCTCCGACCTTCGCGTCAAGGTAAAGCTCAACCTTCAGGAGGTTGCCAATGGCGTTGAGAAAAAGATAAAGGTTAACAAGCACGTTGCCTGCAAAAAGTGTAGTGGAAGCGGTGCCGAAGGCAGCAATGGCTACACTACCTGCAGCACCTGTAGAGGCACAGGGACAGTGACCCGCATTAGCAATACCATTCTTGGGCAAATGCAAACGTCAAGCACCTGCCCAAGCTGCGGTGGCGATGGCAAAACTATAACTCATCCCTGCACCGCCTGCAACGGCGAGGGTATTGTGCGCGGCGAAGAGGTTATCGAAATCCGTATTCCTGCCGGTGTAGCCGAGGGGATGCAGCTCTCCGTTTCGGGTCGTGGCAACGCAGCCCGCCGTGGAGGAGTTAATGGCGACCTTCTCGTACTCATTGAGGAGGAGCCAAACCAAGAACTCATTCGTGATGGAAACGACCTCATCCATAACCTGTTTGTCAGCTTCCCACAGGCAGCTCTTGGTTCAACCATTGAGGTGCCTACGGTGGATGGTAAGGTTAAGATTAAGATAGATCCCGGCACACAACCCGGAAAAATTCTACGACTGAGAAGCAAGGGAATTCCTGACGTGAATGGCTATGGTCGTGGCGACCTGTTGGTGCACGTAAACGTGTGGGTTCCAAAAAAACTAACCCGTGAAGAGGAGAAGGTGGTGGAGAAGATGGCTGAGTCGGAAAACTATACACCGAACCCCGATGCCAACGACCGAAACTTCTTCGAACGAATGAAAAATTTCTTCGGTTAATAATACCAGACTCCGGATCTCAATGAGATTCGGAGTTTTTATTTAATGGTATCCTTTCTATTTGATTCTGTTCGGGATTATAAACTCACCTGTTTCCTGCTTTCTATAATCATTACACTCCTTCGGAGTTATTCGGCAACATCGACACACTACTCTTAAAGCCTGAAGGGCTGACATGATTATAGCCAAAAAGTGCGCTGCGCCATTGAACCCGGAACGGGTGACAGAATTAATTTGGCAAATAAACCATTGAAATAGCATGATTTTATTATTGCAAGAAAAATCCACTCTATTCTTCTATCCAATCGAATAAGAATTTCTCATTGTATTTTATTTCAAACTTTTGCAGCATTTCTAAATACTCTTCCTTGAAGGTTTTCCTGTGATGATGTTCTTCTTGGTTTAAAATATACCTATAAACCTTATCAATTTGAGAATGGGCATAGGTAAAGCAGCCAAACCCTTCTTGCCAAGAAAATTTACCTCTTAAAAACTTTCTTTCATTGATAAAGTTGCTTGAATTATTTTTGACATCCCTCATTAATTCTGAAACCGACATGGACGGTTTTAAACCAACAAACAAGTGAACGTGGGTTGCAGTGCCGTTCACAATTATTGGCTTTTGATCCTTCCCTTTTACAATTCCGGCCATATACTTGAAGACCTCATCTCTCCACGGTTTTTGCAATAGATTTTCTCTGCCGTTTACAGCCACAACTATCTGAACATACATTTGTGAAAATGTTCCAGCCATAATTCTATCAGTTTCGAAATCAGCATGTAATATATCGCATTTTTTGCAAAATATTCCTCATAATGATCAAATTACCAATTACTGGAATCTCTACATTGAATTTTTGGATGGTACGTGAAAATAATCCCAGACATATTTACACGAATGTTGCAAAACAAACGTTCTGTCATCCCTTCGGGATTCTAAACTCACATGTGTCACCTATTCTATAATCATTCCACTCCTTCGGAGTTATTTGGTAGTGATGATACACCAAATCCTCAAGCCCAAAGAGTTGGTTTTAATATAGGGAGATTATAGACTGTGTTACAATTTGAATCTGTCATCCCTTCGGGATTCTAATTCTCATCTAAAATCGCGCTGCTATAATCATTACACTCCTTCGGAGTTATTTGGTAGTGATGATACACAAAATTCTCAAAACCAAAGAGTTGGTTTTAATATAGGGAGGATATAGACTGTGCTACAATTTGATTCTGTCATCCCTTCGGGATTATAATTCTCATCTAAAATCGCGCTGCTATAATCATTACACTCCTACGGAGTTATTCGGCAACATCGCTACACTACTCTTAAAGCCCGAAGGGCTGACATGATTATAGAAAACAAAAACAACGCACAACAAAGAACCCGGAACGGGTGACAGAAACAATTTGATAACCTCAACAATCGTGGGAGAACTTCAATCCTAAATTCATCCCAACCTCAAAAAATTCCAAAAAAAATATTTCCTATTTTGTAACATTCATACCAAGCACGACACTAATAAGGGAACAACATCAAAATGTTCTTACAAAAAGAGTGTAAATTGCTTTCCGAAAAAAAGTGAATAGTTTTAATCATACCGCGGTCGAAAAGGCCGCGGATAGTTGTTGAACCATATATTTAATTGCTATGGAGATTTTTAGAGCGGATAACGTGGAGAAACGGTTTGCCACCCATTTGGCTCTGGATGATGTGAGCATTGCTGTTCCAGCCAACAGCATCTTTGGGCTGCTT
>DATKTT010000106.1:0-4007 GCA_035530955.1 Williamwhitmania sp.
GCGACAAAGGGGACCGGTATTTGGTACGTGTTTGGATTGAGACCATCGAAAGTAGAAAGTGTCCAGCTATTGCCCAATACAAACATTGCATCTGAGTTGATTGCGGAAAACATCCATGGCCAATATGTCTCGCGTCTAGGCACCATAAGCACCCCTCTGCGTTCGAAGAGGTTGCGAGCTCGCCGTGCTTCTGCCTCATTAGAGAAATTCGGGTTGGCGCCAGTAAAATGCAGGATTCTTTTCCCCCGAAAATCCGCTACCGAAAATGATCTGGCGAATGCTCCTCCAAAACCAATTAGAAGATCATAGGGCGAATAGTTAATATTAAATTCTGAGTTGTAATCAACGACGTCCACTGAAAATCCTAGACCTGCAAGAACATCTGACATTTTGACTACTTCTTGCTGGTTGGAGTGGCCACGATGATTCTGTGTTTGAAATGGCTTGGTAATATAGCAAATTAAAACCTTTTTTTTGCCTTCCTTCCGAACGGGAATTGGCCTTTGTGTATATAAATGAATTTGCCGAGCGATTTTGAATAAAAACGGATATTCAGTTTTCAATCGCCGTAATATAAAATTAAATAGGTTTTTCAATATGCCAGCTTTTGAATAAATTAATTACAAATACCATCGAAACAGAATAAGTTATCAGCAAAACAATGACCGAACCCCAGATGGGTCCACTTATACCAATAGATTTAACAAGCAATATTGATAAAATAACATTTGAAATTGCAGCGAGAACTGATAGGACTATTTGAAAACGTATAATGTGCAATCCGTTCAGTAAAGCCGTGAGATTTCCTCCAAAGGCATTAAGAATCCCCCAGAGCACCATTCCCAACAGCAATCCGTAACTTGGCCGCACGACACCATTAGTCCAGATGTTGATAATCCATATGCCAGAAATGAACAACACGCTGGATAGAACAGTATTTGCCAATAAAGATAACCTAAGAGATTTCCAGAAAAATTCAGCTATCCATAATTTGTCGTTCCTAGCAAATGCGTCTGTGTACGCAGGCCACGTGGCAAATAAGAAAAATGAGAGCAGCATCGATGGCAAAGAGAATAGTTTTAATGTGACCGAATATGTTGTAACTGCGGAAGGGGTAAGGAAGTGAGACACAACCAACACGTCAGTTTGATAGGAAACCAAAGCAGCGCCCTGCAATATAAAAAATAAAGCACCCTTTTGAAATAATTCTGAAGTAAAGAGGTGATTGGCATATTTTATGACTTTGTACTGTTTGAATCTTTTAAATAGCATCAATAAATTGAATATTTGGAGCACGTTGGTGCCTGCCATTGAAGCAATAATTAGCCAAGGCATGCCTCCTTTGTTAAATACAACGAAGTAAATAAGCAGGAGATTGATCAGTTGACCAACAGCGCCAAAGGCGGCGTTATAGTACCCCTCTTGTAACCCAGCACGTGTTTGTTGCGCTACGCTGAGTGGTAAACTAATACAGAAAAACAACAAGAATACATAAATGCTGGGCATTAATTCCGATTTAGCAGTGATATCTTTTACATTAAAAAAGTTGGCCCAATCCACAACATTTACTAATAGTGCGCCGATAATAAATATTATCCCTGCAATTACAGACAACAGTTTGACTGCTTTTATCGCAAGTTCGCGCAGTTCACTCTCATCACCACGAGCCATTTTACCTGCGACTATGCTGACTAGAGCATTACCAATTCCAAGGTCAGATAATTGTAAAAATGCAATGAGCGAAGCAATAGCCACCCATAACCCATAACGTTCTTCACCTAAATAGCCAAGTGTAAGAGGCACGGTAATGACTTGCACTGTTACGCCAACTACCTTAGCAACTGCATTTGCCAATGCTGTATTTTTAATGCGTCGAATTCGCTCATGAGAGCCCTCATGACGCAAAATGTTATTTATTTTTCTTGTCAAGCCACTTAGCGGATTATTCATAAGGCACTAGTAAAATTCATGCATTGGAATGATGTTTAAAAAACATCGTTTGGTGATCAGAGGAGTTTATTTATTCTGATCGGTCTTTAGGAGAGGCGTCCAATGCGCATTGCATTTTTTCATGATAAATGCATTATACAATAGCGATGCAAGCTATAATTATCGAGTGAGAAATACCAATTTTAGCTAGGTGAGACGAATGGACATAGTGCGACAAAAAGATGAAATCGGAGCTTTCAAAAACCTATGGCATGGAGGTTTCCGTGAAGGTGATCCCTTAGACACCATGGGCATAAGTACATACGGTCCTTTCGGCTATATGAGTTGTCTTTATGCCACATATCTTTGTTGCATCAAACCCTACATAACTAAAGAAAGCAATGTATTGGAAATTGGCCCTGGTCGTGGTGCTTGGACTAAGTGTTTTATCACAAGGGGAGCCAAAGAAATATGGGCTATCGATGCTTTATCAGCAGAGCACAACGGATTCTGGGATTACGTTGGCGTACATGAAAACGTCCGTTATTTCCAAGTTGAAGATAACACTTGTAGCATGGTACCGGACGAGTCCATAGATTATTTCTTTTCGTTTGGTTGTTTTTGTCATTTGTCCCCAAATGCTATTAACGATTATATGACTTATGCATATAAGAAGATGCGGCCGGGTTCCCACGGTTTCTTTATGTTTGCTGATTATGACAAATACAACTCACTCATTGAGAATGAATCCAAATATTCTATTTCTCGGATGTTTGAGACAAAACGTTTCATTCCAATCTTGTTAGCTTGGCGCATAGTGTTTTCAATATTTAAATCAAATAAGCTTCAATTCCAAAATAAAAACGAAGACGACATTATTACTCCAGGCCGCTGGTACCATTTAGGCGTTGATAATGCTGAAAATATGTTGAAGAAAATAGGATTTGAAGTAATTGAAAAGGATGTTGGTGTCATTCAACGTGATCCAATTGTTCACTTCTTCAAACCATTAGGGTCCAGTTCAAAATAATTCCATGGCTCTGGGTGGTATGCCTCGGAGGGTGTAAGAGTTTTGTAATGGAATGGACGCCCACTTCCTAATACGGCATCAAAGTGCCAAAGTAGTGGCGTTTACTTCCACTATACATAGAAAGGGGCATCCATCATGAAGATTACTACGTTACGCATCGATTTGGCAAAGGCGGTTTTTCAGATTCACGGTGTGGATGAACGCGGCAAGGTGGCCGTGCGTAAGCAATTGAAGCGTACCGAGATGTCGAGTTATTTTGCCAACATGGGGGACCGTGTTTGATTGGCATGGAAGCTTGCGGTAGTGCCCATCACTGGGCGAGATAGGCTTGGGCATTGATGGCACCCCAGTTTGTGAAGCCTTATGTCAAAACGAACAAGAATGATTACAGTGGACCCATCCGTCAAGACAGAAATCAGTCTAGTTTAAGCTGGTGTGTCCGACCAGCGGTCACGATAGACCGAAATACCCAACTATGTGGTTCGGGTGTTGAATCAGGCGGTACGCTTCCGCGGGCCGGCGGCGCTCCGAACCGACCAAGGTCCTGAATTAACGGGGCATGCGCTAGATCAATGGGCTTATCGCAACGGCGTGCAGCTCAAGCTCATTGAGCCTGGCAAGCCGACCCAGAATGCCTATATTGAAAGCTTCAACGGCAAGTTCCGGGACGAATGCTTGAACGAACATTAGTTTACTAGTTTGGCCGAGGCGCACATACTGATTTCGGCATGGCGTCGCGACTATAATGAGAACCGGTCGCACAGCGCATTGAATTACCAGACGCCAGCGGAATTTGCAGCATGCTGCCGATCAAGGGAGTTGGTCAGTGTTGAAGGCCAGGGAGTCGTAGATTTTTAACTTGGACTTTACTAGGATGCCCTTGGCACTACGATTGGGGGCAGGTCAGATAGGGGGTGTCCTGTATTTTGTGTAAACGGGGTTTCAGTTAACTCGTTAAAATCCGTTCTTCAAACTGGATGGAGAAGCGGTTCAGCGCAGCTTTCCAGTCCCGGATTGGCATCGTCCACTTCTTGCTGATGTTTCTCAG
>DATKTT010000107.1:0-10324 GCA_035530955.1 Williamwhitmania sp.
ATGGTGCGCAAGGAGCCGATAAAATCCTTTTGCACATCGCTAATAATGGAAAGGATGATATCCTGCTTAGATGCAAAATGTCTAAATATTGTAGCCTCACTTATACCAATCCTTTGGGATAGCATTCGAGTTGACACATTCTTTAACCCATCGGAATGGATAATGTCAAGCACTGCGCGCTTTATTTGAGTCTGTCTTACTTCGGTTGATTGCTTCATCTTGCATGTAAGTATTCGCTTACAAATGTAATACTTTTTTTAAAAAACAATTTTATTTTAAGAAATGTATGTAAAATGATTGATTAGCAAGTTTCTGCACTAACTATTTCTCCTTGCTTATGGTATAAACGTAAAGTGTTTAGAGAACCAAACTCACACTATTGTAGTCATTTATCTCTAACCACATGCATTGCAACCATCGCCACAGCTGCTGCAACCGCAACTTGACTCCCCCTCTGGAATATGATCGTGGGGATGAACTATAAGGGGAAGCCCCTTACTCGACCATTCCACTATGCCTCCATCGAGGTTTACCACGGTATCCCAACCCAACCGCATCAGCAGATTTGCAACCTTTACGCTGCGTATTCCATTATTGCAAGCTACCACTACCATCTTACCTTTAGGTACCTGCTGATACGTTTCCATGATGCTGCTCATGGGTTGATGCAACACGGCCGGGATATCAAAGCTGGCAATGTCCAGTTCTTCCTCTTCACGGACATCAACCAAGATTGCGGCTTCACAGGCAACTGCTTCTTCAATCTCACTAACACAGGCATGTAATACTCCTTCAAGAGTGAAGGACTGCACTTTGGGATCTAGGTAAAAATTCAACATAACGTCTAACGATTTAAAAGATAGGGTACATTGTTACAATAATATTACGGCAATGATTTACAATTAATTTGGTGGTTTTCATAACTATGGGTTTATAATTTTTAGTCTGACCTATTTTCAAACGCGCTGATGATAACTTCAAGAACATCATTCATTTGGGGTACTTCTTTCGAAGCAACATTTTCCCCATTTACGTAAGCCAATGATATTTTGCGAATTTTCCCCGATTCCTTTTTAAACCCCGCGGAGGGACTGCCAAGCATTAGTTCTCTCACATAGTAGACATTTAGCTATCGCTACTTTCAGGCTTCAATTTCTCACCAATTATCTACATTTATATTTGTAGAATCCTTTATGTTGTCAGTAACAGGACAGCGGGATTCGGTCTCTTTCAGCCACGATTTGATGGCTTCTGGAGTTTCGTTTTCAAAGTCAGCATGAACGCTCACGTTGATAGTCTGGAAACCGGCCCTTTCATCATACGAGCAACCCATAAAATTGCAGGGATTCATGGTGCCTTCAATCCTAATTTTCATCCCGTTCAACTTCATGCCCTTTTGCCGGGCAATTTCATGACCTGTTACATTAAGGCAACCGGCAAGCGACATTAGCAATACCTGAATTGGTGATGGCCCTAGGTCGGAACCACCCATATTGGCAGGTTCATCAATAATTATTTCGAATTTACCGGCCTTAACCTTCATGCGGCTGGATGTTTCGCTTTCGGCATGAACGGTTACATTCACTTGCCGCTTATTTGCTGTTTCGCTCATCTCTTGTTATTTTTAAAATATACTCTGCTATTTCTTGTGCTTTTTCTTCGCTAAACGGGGTTTTCCCTTTAACTATACCAAAATCGGTAGTGTTAACGTGGATAATGTCCTCTATACCCTCCCTTGCAAGCAGCTTCTCGGCACAGTTTACCACACAGCCATCCAAAACAACAATTTTGCTGCGCTGGTCTTTAATTTTTTGAATAAGGGGCTGGTCGCCAATCGCAACCTTGGCCAAACAAATCATACTTGCCTCTCTATCGTTGGTTAGCTTACGGGCAACAGCATCGGCAAATAAACCGGTATTCGAAGCACCGCTGCAGCTAACTATTTGAAAATTTGCAGTATTTTCCATTTCTTACAACTTAAAAGGTTATTTCAATTTTAGCCAACTTCGTGCTTCTTCCAATGAAGAAAAATATTGTATGTCGAGGCCATGCACCAGCCTATCATCTTTAGTAATAGCATTCATGCTCCATTTGCCAAAAACGCTTTTGAGAACAACAAATGCAAGATGTTTTTAAACCAGCAAGTTTTGCTTTCGGAAACCAAGCATCGTGCAACCATTTTTGAATTTCGGGCGTAAGCACACCCATTTCTTCAATATTGCTCAGCTGCCTGGTTGAATGATTCTTAATACTCAGCTCCTGGAGTTCTTCAGCAATCTCCATGAACTGTCCGGTTGTCAGAAACCCGCTGTAAGCCACGACTACGGCACGTATTTCCTTGTCGTAATAAACACCTGATTCTTTCATGTTGTGATGAATTTAAGCAGGGGCTTCGTGCAAAACTTCATACACGGTGCCCCTAAATGCTTTACTTAGAATGAACAGAAGGATGGTAAAAGACCGCTTCGTTGGGCTCATGTCCGGCACAGGGGATACAGACCCGTTTTCCGTCTTTTACACGGAGATAGCGTTCGAAAACATACTCGCCGCAAACTTCGCAGGCTGCTTTGTTAAAAGAGCCTTTCACCGGTTTGTAGGTAAAGTCCGGCAGGGAAGTAGCTGTAAACAGCTCGTCATCACTGGCATTCAGCACTATGTCGATAATATCCTGGCATACCTCAGCCGGAATGCCGGAAGGTTCGATGCCCTGTTTGCGGTACTTGAAGAACTCGTGGGGTGCTAGTTTATCTTGGAATTCGTTGCGTAAGAAAATGCGAACACCCCCTTTAATACTCGGGTACCAGAACGTAGCGGCAATTTTACCGTAATGCAGCTTTTCAATCATGCCCTTGCCAAAGGTGGCCCCGGTGACAGCCATGATACCGTCCTGCATGCAGCCCTGCGGATGGCCTACGCCCATCTCGGAGAATACGTGCAGCTCGTGGTCCTTGCAGCGCTCAACACCTAATTTTTGTAGAGCCAGGCTCCCCATGCGGTAGCCTATTGGCATAAACGGGCATTGGTGTCCATGAAACTCAAATGCCCAAGCCGGAATTTGAAATTTTGTTGTTTTCATTGCCTTTAGATTAATTAGAACTTATTCAGTATTTCATGTATTTATGAAATATATGCTAAAAAAATTATTCTTGAAAAATATCAGCAAACAGCTTTCTAGCAATCGTCCAATTCTCCTGGTTGATGCAGTACTTAATGTAGGGCTTTTTTACATGAGCATTAATCAACCCTGCATGTTTCAGCTCTTTTAAATGCTGAGATAGGCCAGAACGCCCAATTTGTAACTCTTCGGCAATATCTCCACTATAGCAGCAAGCATCCATCTTCGAGAGTTTTTTTAGAATATAAAGCCTTACAGGATGGCTCATGGCCTTGGCAAACAAAGCCATTTTTACAATATCGTCGGTCAATTCATTCTTTTCAAACATGCAATTTTTTGTATTTAAGTATTTCGTAAATATACGAAATACTTTTAGAAAAAATAGCAATTTTGAAATATTTTTAGAGAATAATATATTTGAATTAGGCATTCTGCCAATAAGGATACCTTTAGTATTTTAGGTGTACAAATGATTTAGAATATGGAGAAGAAGTTCGACAACCTTACTGTTTTTGAGTTTCAGCAACGATTGATCGCTCCTACTGCTTATTCCAACCTTGAAGTTATGATTTGAGCAGCTCGGTTGAGAATAAAGAACTAATACCTCAGCTTTGAATCGTCGCGGTAGCTGTTCCAAAAACGGAGAAACTCAATATCGCCATCATCCAAAATACGATAAAAGAGAACTATTTGCTTGCAGAGAACACACCTTTTAATATTGGGAATATGGTGTTCTGAAAATCTTTATTTCCTTGCCTCAGGATAAACTCCGTGCTTAAAACTTCATCCACAAAATCTTGGACAACATTCACAGACCATTTATTCAGGAGAAATTCAATGTTCTCCTGAAAATCCAATTTGGCAAGGCTTGTCCACCTAATACTTCTCATTTGAACTTCAGCGATGGATACTTTTGCCGAAAATCCTCAACAACCTCATCGTGAGTATAAATCTCACCTTTTTCACTTGCCTTTAATGCTTCATCAATGGCATGTGTTTCCTCTTCCGACAGGTTGTAGCGTGAACTAGAGTTGAGAAACGAAACAAGAATATCATAGAACTTTGCCAGCTCAGCCTCGCTCAAGTTGTCGATCTTTCGAAATAGGTCCAACTTAATCTCCGCAGTAGTCATGAGCATAGATTTTTACAAATTTACGACTTTTTACCTATCTATTGATTGGCAAATTTCCAGATATTTACAACTAGAGCCGATGTCATTAACATACCTACATCTTTTGTGTAGACATTTTTTAGGACGTGACACAGCTACACAACTTCGGTCTCCGGACTCCGGACTTCTGACCTTTTTGTAATCGTGAGAAATCGGAATATTCGTTCCACTCCGACTTGTAACTTTGTCACTTCTTGGTCACTTGTCACTCTCTCAAAAGATAAAGTTAAACAGATACCCCACCACCATTATGCCAAAGGCCACAATTCCGGCAAAGGTGAGAATAAAGGGGAGCTTGAGCACCTTCCGCAGGATTATCATCTCCGGTAGGGAAAGCGCAATAACCGACATCATAAAGGCGAGGGAGGTTCCCAGCGAGGCACCCTTTTCGAGCAGCACCGACACAATGGGAATTATCCCGGCAGCATTGGAGTAGAGCGGCACTCCAATGAGTATGGAGAGCGGCACGCTATACCACGCCGACTTGCCCATGAGCGCCGCCATAAAATCGGCCGGCACATAGCCATGCGCTGCTGCGCCAACGCCTATGCCAATTGCAACATAAATCCACACTTTTCCCACAATTTCCCGAACGGCATCGTAGCCAAAGCGAATGCGCGACGATAGGCCGTTTACCTCCTCCTCCCCGTTCATCTCACCAAGGCGAGTTTGAAAAACCCAATCCTGCACCCACCGCTCCAGCTTCAGCTTACCGATAGTCCATCCGGCAGCAATGGCAATTACCAATCCGGTAACCACGTATATCAAGGCTACCTTCCAGCCAAACAGGCCAAACAGCAGCACCACCGCCACCTCGTTAATCATGGGGGCAGCAATTAAGAATGAAAAGGTTACACCCAACGGTACCCCCGACTCCACGAAACCTAAAAAGAGCGGAATGGCCGAGCAGGAGCAAAATGGCGTAACAATACCTAGGAGTGCTGCCAGCACATTTCCCGTGAACTCCGATTTTCCTTCCAGTATTTTACGGGTTCGCTCTGCCGAAAAGTAGGAACGAACAATGCCCACAAAGAAGATGATGAGCGTAAGCAGCAACAGCACCTTTGGCAGCTCAAAAATGAAAAACCTAAGCGTTTCGGTTAGGTGGGTTCCCTTCTCCAATCCAAATACGGAATCAATAAGCCAGTCGGTTACAGGCTGAAGATAGTGGTAGACCATAAACCAAATAGGCAGCAATGCAGCCGGAACCCAAATACTCTTTTTCATTTCAATACAATATTTTATGTGGGGAAAAGGTTACCCAATACCCCAGAACGCATGCATAATGTAGTAAACACCTACAACCAAAAACAGAAGGGCGACTACACGCCTAAACCAGAGCTCAAAAATTTTGATACGCCGGTAGACCGTTCCCACCTCAGAAACCGCAAATGCGAGAATCCAAGCAAAAACAATTACGGGTATGCCTGTGGCCACGGCAAAAATGAGCGGGAGGAAAAGTCCGGAGGCGCTGGTGACGGTCATTGGCACCAGGATGCCAAAGTAGAGCACTCCGCTATACGGGCAAAAGGCTAGGGCAAAAACAACCCCTAGAAGCAGTGAATCCCAATAACGCCAACCGGTTCTGTTCTGAAACTTTTCGGCATAGCGTCCTGTTCCTCTCAACGATAGGTGAATAATATCGAGCATCAGCAACCCAATGAAGATGAGAACAGGCCCAATAAACTTCTCCCCATACCTCTGAAAAAAGCCGGAGAATTGGAACTGATTCGCGCCAAAAAAAATGAGGAGCGGAATAACCGTGTAGGTTATCGACCGGCCTAACGTGTAAAACACCCCATTGAGGAACACCCGGTTACGACTCTCCAAATCCTTTCCAATATAACCCACAGCGGTAATGTTGGTTGCCAGCGGGCATGGGCTAATGGCAGTCATCAACCCAAGCACCAGCGCCGATAGCCAAGGAGCCGTACTCCCATCCAGAATGCCATTTAGAATGTCGGACATGAGCTATGGAGAAATTTGAAGATTAGTGATATTGAATTAGAAAGTTTTATTAACAGACCTTCCATCTATTTCAGCAATCCATCCATCTTCTGCTTAATAATCTCCTTGAGCTTATCAGGATTTGATTCCGCATAGAGAAACCCTTCGTTGGTAAGATCCACCTTTTGACCTCCAGCCACAAAAAGTAAGGTTTGCCCTGTAACCTTCAACTTGTTGGCCAAGGCTTTGCTTGTAGCATCATCCAGATTGATGGACTTAAAGGTGATAGTGCCATTTTTTACCAATTCAGGGTAAAGGGTATTGATGTCTCCCTCGGCCTGCGCTTCAACTGCTAAGCAGGTTGCACAACGCGCTGTAAAATGAAAATAGTAAGCCTCAATGGTAGGTGTTTTGGCTGGTTCGGCCTTCTTTACATTCTGTCCATTGCTTGAAATGGCAGCGGCAATAAGCGCAAAAAATAGAACTAATTTAGTTGCTTTCATATTGGTATTGGGTTAAAAATAAAGGGCACTGAGGCGACGCTTCCATGTTTCATAAATTGCATTATCAATGGAAGTCATCATAAAGATTCAGATGCCCAACGTTATTTACTGATTCTTCAAAATTATCTCCTTTATCTCCGATAGCGAGGGCAATCGACCACTGAGCACCACCTTTTCGTTGATAACCAGCGCTGGGGTTCGCATCACTCCGTAGCCCATAATTTTCTGAATGTCCTCAACCTTTTCAACCTCAGCGCTAACGCCCATCGCGGTAACGGCTTCACGGGTAACTTTTTCGAGCGCCTTGCACTTGGTGCAACCGCTTCCTAATACTTTAATGTTCATGGCTCCTCTTTGTTTTTCGTAGTTCGCAAAACAACGAACTAAGTAGTTAAAAAATTTTACAACTTCAGAAATTTCCGAAACAGCTCCTGAGCATCTTTCCAGTTCTCCTTATGGATGCAGTAACGAATGCGGGGCGCCTCAATTTCACCCTGTATAAGACCAGCATCTCTCAGCTCTTTTAAGTGCTGCGAAAGGGTGGACTTTACAATGGGAAGCTCGTCCGAAAGGTCACCGCTATAGCAGCAGTTTTGTTTCGAAAGCAACTCCAGCACGTACATGCGAATGGGATGCCCCATGGCCTTGGCATAACGGGCAAGTCGTTGCTGCTCTGCTGAAATTATATCCTTTTTATCCACTAACTGTTCGTTAAATTACGAACAAATGTAGCAAACTTTTTTCATTAGCAACCTTTAAGCAAAAAATTTATGGTAGCTTCTGTCCTCGTGCGGCAATCCAAAGGCCATACCACTCCTCCCGGGTAAGCTGGGTGGTGGTTGCACCAGTACAAGCTTGAATACGGTCAACCTTTGTGGTGCCAATTATGGGCTGGACGTTTCCGGGAATCATCATGAGCCAGGCAAGCACAATGGCCGTAGGTGTGGTACCATACTTATTAGCAAGGTGCGCAACCATCTCTGCTGCGGCGCGCTGAACTGGGGTATGCTGAGTCGAAACGGAGGTGTAGATCCCCTTGTCGAGCGCACTCCAGGCTTGAATGGCCATATGGTGCAGCTGGGCATACTCCAGCATTCCCTCCATACCACCATCGAACGCAACCAAGCTGGTGTTCACCGAAACGGCCTGATCCAGCACAATAGTATGTCCGAGGCTCAGCTGCAGCTGGTTAGCCACCAACGGTTCGGTCCAGAAATGCTGCAGGTAGGTAACCTGGCCAACACTCATGTTGCTTACGCCAAAACGTTTTACCATTCCCTGCTCCTTAAGATAGGTAAATGCCTCTGCCACCTCTTCCCCTCTCATTAGCACATCGGGTCGGTGCAGCAGCAGGGTATCGAGATGGTCGGTGCAAAGGCGCTTGAGAATAACTCCAACCTGTTCTATAATGTAGCTACGGCTTAGGTTATAGAGGTTGGTGCCATCGGGAGCACAGCCCTTACAAATGCCGGTTTTTGACTGTAGCACCATTTTTGAGCGCAGCTCGGGACGGCGCTTCAATACCCGTCCAAACACCTCCTCCGCCTTTCCGTTGGTATAGATATCGGCGTGGTCGAAAATGGTTATTCCAACGCTTAGCGCCGCTTCAATGGCTGCCTCTGCCTGCTGCTCATCGGCAGCAGTAACGGCATTGCTGTTCCAACCGCCACCAAGCCCCATGCATCCGTATATCAGCTGCTTTGTATCTGTTTTTTTCATAATGGAATGCTTTTTACGAGGTAGAAAGATAGCGAATAATGTCAAAAAAAGAGGTCTGCCAATCGACAGACCTCCATTTGTTCTACATATGCTTTTTCATTGGGGTCGTGGCCTCTGTTTCCATCGGCATACGATTGTAATGACAGCAAGAAGGTAACTTGTTGTACACTGCATCGGAGGCGCGATACTTTGGGGTGTCATGACCAACGGCAGCAATTGCCTTTTGAATATTATCGTCACTAGTCTTTTGGCTATCGAAGGTAACATCCATCATTTCAGACTTCATATCCCAGGTTGCCTTTGTTACCCCAGGAACGGACATGGCAGCCTTTTCGATGCGGGTCTGACACATATCGCAGGAGCCAGACACTTTAAACTTATCGGTTTTGCTCTGAGCAAAAACGGTCATTGCTCCAAAAACGAACAATGAAAGTAAACTTAACACTTTTGTTCTCATAATCTGTGAATTAAAGGTTAACATTAATTTATAAACACTTAAAAACCATTCCAGTTCATCTACTTAATAACCTCCTTGGTTTCGCCACAGGTGAGCATGGCATCTCCAAAGTAGGGGTTCTCAATACTCTTTTTCTCACTTAACCAGAAAGCACCTTTACTTCCGAAAGCCATGGGACAAAATTGGTGATAAACAGTTTTTCCCATTAAGCCAAAGGTTTTTATTGCTTTATAGAACTGGTCGCTGAATTTTGAAAAAGCGATACGCTGGTCTTCAATCTTACCGGATGTTACCATGATTTTCAATTGATTATTAAGGTTGCCCAAAATATTCATCCATTGAACATGGGAATCTCCAGTCAGCAACGTCATATCTACTTTTGAGAGCGCTTGCTGTACGTTTTGAGCCGCTTGTTTTGCCTTTTTTACATCGCTTTGCACGAACGCATTTTTTAACACAATGTATTGGTCAAATACGGTATTGAGTTGCATGGTAAAATCCATGCTTACTTTGGTTCCGGCAGGCTTTTCGTTAGTATTGCCTACTGGTTGATTTCCGGAGTGGCTATCCGATTTGGCATCACCTGACATGTCCATTCCGGGCATAGTATTCGTTTTGCCACCCTTCGGATTCATCATGCTTGGCTTACCAGCCAGCTGAGCCGCAGCATCTACGCTAAACAAACCATTGGTAACCACCTCTTCTCCAACCGAAAGGCCCTTCTCGATAACATAAGCGCCACCCAAGTCGGCACCTAGCACCACCTGCCGCATTACAAACGAGGGTTCCTCTGTCCCTGGCAGCTTCACATAAACCAATGAGCGTTGGCCTGTCCAGAGCACTGCTGATGCTGGAACTATAACCTCCTTGGCATTACCGGGAAGTCGTCCACTAATTTCACCATTGAGAAACATACCCGGCTTAAGCAAGCCCGAACGGTTATCCATATTCACCCGAACATGGGCCACTCGGGTTGTTGGGTCAACCACGGGATCGATAAAGTCCACCTTTCCCGAAAGCTGTCTCCCCGGTAGCGACTGCAACGAGAAGGTGACAACATCGCCCTTTTGAATCCATGGAATATCGGGTTCATAGGCATCGAAGAGTGCCCACACGCGGCTTAAATCGGCAATATCAAACAGTGGACTTCCAACGTTTACGTAGTCGCCCTCGCTAACTCGCCTTGAGACCACCACCCCACCTGCCGAGGCGTAAATGGTAATGTTGGTTTTTACAGAACCCGTTTTTAGTATGTTGTCAATCTGGCCTGCCGTAAGCTTCCACCGAAGGAGCTTTTCCTTGGCAGCCTGAAGTGCAGCCGGGTAGGATGATGCCATTTTTGCTGCCTCCAGCAGCTCTTGCTGGGCCGTTACAAGCTCAGGCGAATATACCTCTGCAATGGCCTGCCCCTT